>DAOVBK010000107.1 GCA_030670605.1 Candidatus Stahliibacteriota bacterium | reverse complement strand
CCTACGAATACGAATGCATTAAGTGTAAATACAGATTCGAGGAATTCCAGCAAATACGTGAAGAACCCCTTAAGAAATGTCCTAAATGCAGAGGACAACTCAGACGTCTCATTAGTGGTGGTGCTGGTCTCATTTTCAAAGGTAGCGGATTCTATGTAACAGACTACAAAAGATCAAATCTACCTCAGAAGAAAGAAAAAAAGAAGACAGACCTGCAAAAAGTGCCAGAAAAACCGAAACCGCCTGAAAAGCCGAAGAGTTAGAGAGTGTCGGAGTATCGGAGTGTCGGAGTAGCAGGAAGTCAGGATATCAGACGATCAGAGTATCAGGAGATCAGGGAACCAGGTTATTAGGTTATCAGGAAATTAGAAGATCAGGAGAGGGCACTGCCTGATGCACTGATAGCCTTACGAACATGCACGTTTTTGCTCGATTCTTTGTTACGTTAGGTGCCATTTTTTTAGCGGCTGGCCTTCTGTTTTACCTGTTTCCAGGTCTTGGCATGTTCAAACTGCCTGGTGACATTGTTGTGAAGCACAAAAACGTTTTCATTGTATTTCCCATAGTGACGAGCATCATACTTTCTGTGGTTCCCACGCTTATTCTCAATATCCTATTGAGAAAATAACCTGATACCCTGCTGTCCTGGTTTCCTTATACACTGATATCCTCAAGAAAGGGTACGTGTCGCACACACGACATATTTTCAATTGACTGTCGTTACAATCTGTTATATAATCAGACATGGATATGACAAATCTTGTTACATCTCCATTCGGTTATGGTGAAAAACTGATTCTTGAGTTACTGAAAAAAGGTGAATCGGTCTATACTATTTTTCCATCACCGAAAAACGTACCGATGTCTTTTCTTGGTAAAATCAACCTGAAATACGGATTCATTCAATTCGACCGTGACGTGTACCTTGATAAGACGCTGCCAAGGAAAGTAAAATATGTCTTCCATCTTCATGAGTTGTACAGTGGACCATTTACCAGGCTGTTTAAATCCAATCCGACAGCCACGCTATCGTTGCTCGAGTGGGCTCGCAAAGCGGGAGTATCGAGATTTATTTTTCTTTCCAGTGCTGAGATCTATGGAAAGGGGAAGCACATTGACGAAAAAGCTCCTCATGATCCACATAGTTTCTATGCAACAACAAAGTTCGAGACTGAAATTCTTTTTCGATACTTTCACAAGTCATTAAACATTGGTATTTTGAGAGTCTTCTTTCCATTTGGAAAAGATGTTGATGGCTACGTAGCACATCTCTACCAGTCGATCAGATCAGGCGATAGAATTGAAGCTGAATACAAAACCATCAGTACAACATTTGCTGATGACCTTGTCGGACCGTTGATAAAGATGCGCGACGCAAAGGAAAACGACACATACAATATCTGTGGTGAAGCAATTGGAGTCGAGGAACTCGTGAACAGAATGAAATCGTTATGTGGGTTTTCACCCAAGAAGGTAACGTCTGGCAACATTGAATTGACTGGCAATAGCGCAAAAGCACAAAAGGAGCTCGGTTTCGCACCAACACCACTCGATGACGCACTCAAACGTGCATTCAGTAAGTAACTATTTCTTGGTTCTGCCATGATTGACGTTCTTCTTGTAAACCCAAGAGAAGCCGGTGGTTTCTTTGAAAGAATGCCCCCACTCGGCTTGGCTTACATTGCGGCAAGTCTTGAAAAACACGGGTTTTCGGTCAGAATCGTTGATTTCGAAATAGATAACAGGTCACTGACAACCTGGTTGGAAGAATTGCAGCCTCAGTTCCTCGGGATTTCGGGCACCACACACACCCGGTTTGAGAGTTTTAGATTGGCGCAGGAAGCGAAAAAATACAGCAATGATATTATCACCGTATACGGCGGTGTGCATGCAACGTTCACACCTATCAATACGCTGCAGACTATTCCGGGCATTGATTTCGTGGTGAAAGGAGAGGGTGAGCATATAATGGCACGTCTTGTGGGTGCGGTGATGCACAATCACTTGTTAGAAGATGTGCGTGGTATTGCGTACCGCGATGGCGATAACATATGTGAAACCAAGCCGGCGGCACGGATAGAGGATTTGGACAATCTACCAAAACCAGCCTTTCATCTGCTCGATATGAAAAAGTATGCCCTCAACATGGAATTTGTAAACAAGAAGGGGATATCCCTGATTACATCCCGAGGGTGTCAGGCAAAATGTGTGTTCTGTTCGGCAAGCAGGATGTTTGACTATCGAGTAACAACAAACTCTGCGGCACGTGTACTCGATGAACTCGAATTCCTTTTTGATACATATGCATTTCAAGGCGCAAAAATCTTCGATAGTACGTTCACTATGAAGCGGGAACATGTGTCTGCGCTATGTACAGAGATTATGCGACGGCAAAGAGTATTTCCGTGGGAATGCGAGATCCGTGTTGGTACTGTTGATGAACAGCTGCTTACACAGATGAGAGATGCTGGCTGTTACTATGTGAATTTCGGCATCGAATCTGCAAGTCAAAAAGTTCTCAACACGATGCGCAAGGGTTTCACGGTCAAACAGGCGGAAGAACTGATTGACCTGTGCGAAAAGGTGGGCGTCAAGACCAAGGTTTTTTTCTCATACGGCCATATTGGCGAGACTATGGATGATGTACAAAAGACATTCGATTTTATCGAAAAACATGAGAACAGTATCACCACCATTGCAAGCGGTGCTGGTGTACGAATATACCCTGGGACATACCTCGAAAAATATGTGCGCACTCATGATTTGTTTCCCGCGGGTTTTCAGTGGAGCCAGCTCTATGACGAACCACGACTTGGAGGTATCCTGCAAACCCGCAATGTCCCGGTGTTTATTCAACCACAACTCGGTTATGCTGAACTTGAAGACATAGCCTTGAGGATTTACCGCAAACGATTCGGTGGGTGGGTAGGCTTGAGGCGGGGTATTAAGAAAGTCACCGATCGAGAAAAACTGAGAAAGCTGATGCAGCTTGCCAGGGTCAAGTTGAGGAAGACGATACAGGGAGCAGGATAGCGATGCGTATTCTTCATGTTACATTTGAGAACTTTCAGGATGTACCAGGTCTCTTGTGTAGAAGCCATCGTTTTTTTAGTGATGAGGGTATGCTCGTGACCATGACACCATCGTTACTTGGTTTTCCCAATGGTATTATGCTTAACTATCCATTGTTGAATTCGGCCTTCATACGTCAGCTTCGTTTGATGACAGGTCGAGCGAATGTCAATGTACTTGAGCATGAATTGCGGTTGAAGATCAAGGGACAGGGAGCGTGGTCACGCATTTTTCTGCATTCACGTGACAGGCTATGGTTGTACAAATTGCACAAGGCCTGGCGTACGTTCGACCTGGGAAGCTATGATATTTATCATTTCGACGGCGATGTCCCGTTCATCTATGGAGAACGTATTCTAAAGAAATTGAAGTACAAGCGCATTGTTACGCATTTCTTTGGAAGCGACCTCCGCAAATGGGGGATGAATCCGTATCTACGGGAGTATGCAGATATCTGCTTCACGTCAGAACTTGACCATACAAAAATCGACTCGTCACTGGTGTTCGTGCCGATTCCCTATGAAGCTGACAGAGTAACACCGCGTCAATCTGAGAATCGTGTGCTTCGGGTTTGTCACTCGCCAACACGCAGGACAGCAAAAGGGACAGCAGATATCATAGCCGCGATTGACCGTCTGCAAAAGAAAGTGAAATTTGAATTCCTGCTTATTGAAAACGTGACGCACACACAATGCATGGAGCTCAAGAAGACCTGTGATATTGGTATTGATCAGATTGGCAATTATGCAGGCACCGGGTACGGACGGAGTGGGCTTGAATTCCTGGCTCTCGGTATTCCCACGATAACAGAAATCCCTGCAGAATACGAAGGTCTTCTGCCAGATCATCCGTTCGTGAATGCTACTAAGAAGGATTTCGAAGACGTTCTCTACAGACTGTTAACCAACGATGAGCAACGTCGCACAAAACGTGAGCAGGGTATTGCGTGGGTCAATGATTTTCCACATCCACACAGGATTATGGATAAGATTTACAGCGAATACAAGCGAATGGGCTGGAAAGGTTAGTCGCTCAGATCATACAAGTAGGCAGTAGCACCGGATGCCCTCAGGGCATCTTTTTGTTTTCCCAACATATCCAGGTATGACACAAAGAGCTTTTCTTCATCAACACCGTGCCATGTCGCAATGTGCGACATAATGACCCATACTCTGTGATTCCCTTTTATCATTTCCATATCGTGATAATATTGTTTCCAGTTATCCCGGGATTCAATGCCAACGACGTAATCATGTTCAAAGCCAAAGCGATACGCATAATAACGGTAGGCATTGAGTGACGCGTAGTAGACATACAAGACATCATTTTCTCGATAATTCTTATCAACGTATTCAAGCGCAGTTCGGAGTTCTTCTGGCGCACGGGGCTTCACAACATGATAGCCAGCACGGAGGACTGGATGAATGAGCAGGATGAGGACGAGGGCAAAGCCGGCGATTGGCGAGGCAATTGAAGCCTTCGATTGAATATAGGCAATGCCTTGCGCAATGAGGAGCACGATCAGGGGTGTGAGAAAAAGCAGAAGCCTTCCCTCAAATGGATAGAGACGCAGTGCCGACGCAAGCAGTGTTACAAGTATTGAAAGAATGAACATGATGAGGATTTTCTTATCGCTGCGATACACGTAGATGACACCAAAGATAAAAGATATGACCCCCAGGAGTAGTTCATAGTGAGAAAGTCCAACAGGAAACGTGAACATCCGCACCAAAACATAGCCATACCAGTACACATCACGAAGCGATGTTGGGGGAAAAGGAGCGAAACTTTTATGCCAGGTATCCAGGAGTACAGTGGTTCTGCTGAGCGGAGCGAGTGAAACCAAGTAATTGGCGCCGAAACTGACTGCTGCGGCGACGACACCACAACACAGTAGTAGGAGTACGCTCCATTGCTTATGACGGATCGATCTGACTAAGAGGACCACGCCACCTGCGACGAAGACGAAGAGGGCGGGATGTGAAAACCAGAGTACAACTGCGCCGACAAGCCCGTACACAAGATAGTACAGTGTCTGTCTGTTTTTCCAGGTTGCAATGCATAATGTGAGTATGATCAGCACAAAGAACACATCACTCGAGTACTGTTTGACTTCAGACGAGAAATAAATGAGGTGGTCACCAACTGCAAACAAAATAAGAGCTACAGGAATGGCTTCCTTCGTGAGTATTTGTTTCGCACAATGATAGAAAAAAAAGAGTGTGATGATACCTGCTATGAGCGGAAACAGACGTAACGCATACTCGGTTGTGCCAAGGACATTCACGGCATATTTCTGGACGATCAAGAAGCCCACAGGTGCTGCCTGAAAATAGTCAAGGGGTTTGAGCAAATCTCTATATGAACGCTCAATAATATTGAGGGCGAGTGCTGCTTCACCTTCAGTGAGTGAGCGGTTGTACAGAAACTGTGCAACCCTGAGCACGATGCCGACGGCAATCACTATCCAGTGTGCAGTTATTGAGTACAAACCATCAACATAGTGTGCAATCCTGTCGTTTTTTATCGGAGCGCTCGTTTTGTTCATTGTTTTTCTTCGATTATAGCACACTATTTCAATGAGTCAACATGCTCATATGCGCAGAGGTAATGAATGCTGGATTCTCTGTTCTATGCCCGAATTTTGTGCACTACACACAAATTATGTGCATCATAGGATGATATCTCATGTAATTTGGGAACATTTTTCTGGCACGTATTTTGCTCACTAATTGAGGTGAACCCCAATGTGATTGGATACGCCGAGACATATAGT
>DAOVBK010000136.1 GCA_030670605.1 Candidatus Stahliibacteriota bacterium | reverse complement strand
AAGTGATGCAGAGACAAACAGAGTCGTTGCATAGTTCGATAGCTGCATATTTGTATGGTTAACCATTGAACCCTCCAACAATCCAACTACGAATATGAGTCCCAACGTCGGATAGCCGCATAGTCCGATAGTCAAATCATTGGTGTGACAATACGACAATAGGGCTATGAGACAATCGGACTTATGAATGCGTCTCATTGTCGTACATTCGACCATAAGACGATACGATTATAGGACAATCAGACTAATGTCGTCAATCTACGCTGGTAACGATGTGTTGACCACGGACATAAGAGAGGCCGTTCATTTTCTGTGAGGAGAACAAAGCTCTCTAAATTTCTTGACTTATCGGGCATTATCAGTAAGATATTGCTAGTGGTAAACCACCTTGAGAATCTTGAACTCATTTTCACCTTTATTCTCAGAGACACACGAGCCTTGAGGCTTGTTGACATTCTCGCTGACCGCGTGAGTTTCTTCGTCGAAAAACATATCACACTACGCGATGCTGAGAATTTCATGGCGTACTATGAGTACCTTATGTCGACATCTGAGGAGCGCAAACCATTGAAATTTGAGCCGAAACTGATTAAGGCATTCATAAACCGCACCTACGCTGATCTTGAGAAAGCGACACAGGAGTTCAGAGCAAAGAAGCTCTATGAATATCTTGAGAATAAGCTTGGTGTCGGAGAGATAGGTGAAGAGGACATGCGGTTGATGAAAATCATTGTGCAGCAAGAACGCATGCCGACGATTGACAAATTGAAGGAACGGATTCGTACGGCGATGATTCTCAAGTGGTTACAGGGACCTCTCAAGGAACGATTGGGTAAGGGGTTACAGGACTACATTGTCTTTCTTGCGACCGTCCACGGGCAGTATCAGACAGGCGGCGTATTTGATGTTGACTGGCAACCGTATGAGGTGCCTGAGGAGGACACGAACATAATAGAAAAGGAGTTTGAGGTTTTCAAACTTGCGCTCATCAATGTTATCAAGAAGATAAAAGCAGCGCGAAGCAAAGAAATTAGTTCAGACGAAGGTCACGAGCAATTCCGCTTCATACTCGACAGTATTGATCATCTTATTGAACATCAGGAAAAGGGTAATCTCGATTCGGTTGAAGCGTTTACTGACAAACTCGTCGTGTCGAGTTTCCTGATCTATGTTCAGGATGAATTTGTGAAGAAAGACGAAGACCTGCAAAAATTCATCCAGCTTGCCGTTTCACTTTATTATCAATTCCGCGACGAGCAGAATCGGCACGCATTCCGGGCAAGAAAATAGGAGCATATGGCAAATCATCTCGCAAATCTGGAGCAGATCTTCGCATATGTCCTGAAAGAAAGCTCAGCTCAGGGAGTCGTGGATGTCCTGCATGCGGACATCAGGTTCATGGTTGAGCGGCACATCCTCGTGCGCGATCTTGAGAATTTCATCACCTACTTCAATTTTGTGCTTTTAACACCACGCGCGCCAAAGAAACTGAAACTCGAACAGAAACTCGTCCAGGCATTTGTTGACCGCACCTACGGAGGTGGGTTGAAGCAAATGCATGAACAGCGGGCAAAGAAATTACACGAATACTTGCAGGTAACCCTCGGTGAGAATGCTGAGGTCAACCGTGAATGTATCACTACCATGGGAAGACATCTCAAGGAAGAGCGAGCGCCATCACTGTCAAAGCTTATGCGTAAGGCTCGTATTGCCTTGATACTCAAGTGGTTCCGTGGACCGCTCCGGAATCAGCTGTCTGACGACCTCCAGGACTACATTTCATTTCTATCCGCAGCGTACGGTCAGCTGCAGGCGAGCAGGATATTTGATATTGAGTGGCAGACACATAAGGTTGGTACAGATGACTGGGCGGTCATAACAAGCGAGCTCATGGTTTTTGTGAGCGCCATAGCGCAAGCCCTCTCAATTGTACGAGATGCAAAAGAGAAACAGGAACAACAGGCAAGCTATCATCAGCAGTTCCAGATCGTACTCGACAGTCTTGATGATTTGATGAAGCGCAATCAGGAAGGTGAAATCGATTCCATAGATGCATTTACTGATAAGCTTATTGTTTCGGTGTCCTTGATATACCTGCAGGATGATTTTGTCGAGAAAGATCCAGAACTTGAGAAGTTTATTCAGCTTCTCATATCACTGTACTACCAGTTCCGTGACAAACGTTTTGCTGCACTTGACGGAGGCAAAGACTAACGCCCGTTCTGACTCAGTAATCTTTTTTTCATAACCAATGAACACACAGAAACCCGTGAACCTCTTCAGGGAGCAACCATTGATGCGTCGGGTTGTGATTGCGACCATACCGTGCATTATTGCTTCAGTGTACTTTTTTGGATGGCGTGGCGCATCATTCAGACTAGAACCACGAGAGCTCATTAAAACAATTTTTTCAGAATGAGCAACAGGAACGGGGAATGATTCGGCGGATTGAAGAAGCATCCATGAATGCCTGGCCTGCATTACAGACAATTCTGTATGATGGTTGGGTCTTGCGGTGTGCGGATGGCTACACCCGCAGAGCCAACTCGATTTATCCGATTTACGGTTCAACAGACGACATTGAAGAGAAACTCGCGTATTGCCATACGCTGTTCCGATACCGCGGTCTGAAAATGGTGTTCAAGATGACGGATGATGTCTTTCCTCCTGATTTAGATCAGATACTGATTGATCTTCACTATCTTCGACAAGCAGAATCATCTGTCCATATGATTGACCTTTCAGCGATCAAAATCGGTGAAACGCCGGTGACCCACGATTCAATCGATATGGAAGACAACTGGTTCAATGCGCATGTGCGTTTGAACAAAATCGAAAAACATGCAGCAACATTCAAGGCAATGCTTGAAAGCACTGTGCAACCAGAGTGTTTCTCGCGTATAGAACACAGAGGACGCATTGTTGCGTGTGGACTGGCAGTGCTCGAACAGGATATGGTGTGGCTTTTTGACATTACGGTGCACGAAGATTTTAGAAAAAGAGGGTTTGGCACGCAACTTATTTACAGTCTTCTACGGTGGGGAAGGAATCATAAAGCACACCGAGGATATCTGCAGGTCATGCAAGAAAACAAGCCTGCACTGGCTTTGTACAAGAAATTAGGATTTAAGGAAGTATACAAGTACTGGTACAGGACCAGAAGCTAGTACTATCGTGCCTGTTGACTGTAGTATCCAGTATCCTAGAATCTAATAATAAAATCAATATAGGGCAAACCCGGAAAGCGAAAATCGCCACCGAGTTCGTTCCACAGAGCCAAGTCAACGCTCAATTTCTCGCCAAAGAAGCGAAATCCATAGGAGATGAGCGGGTCATCCAAACCAGGTACGAACCAGTTCTCTGTTACGAATGAAATGTTGCGTGACACCCTGCCTTCTCCACCAAGGAGCCAGAGTGGTTTATCAGCAAAGTCCCAATCTACGAATCCGAATCCTAAACCGCCGGTGACACTCGCATTTGGATTACCGAATGTCGTCAGCCCATATGCTATGCCAACAGCCGGTAAGGTTTCGTCACCGAACGAAGGAAGCTTAACCAGTAATAAGCCAAGAGACAACGCAACTGTCTTGCTTGGTTCAAAGCCTATTTTTGGTGTGAAGTAGTACAAATTGTTGGCGAAAAAATCCTCGATCGGAACAACGGACATACCGCCGGCAATCGTGATATTGTCAGTTAGCCCGTATGCGACCATAGGGAAGAAAAGGAAGTAGTCTGCAAAGTATCCATCACCCTGCTTCAATGGTCGGGCAGTTGGTGCAAAGAATAGTCTCGTGTAGTTGGGATTCGGGAACCAATAGACACCGCCTTTCATTAATGATAGAGGAACTTCTTTTATCTTTCTGATTTTGCTTTTTTCTATGGCCATTAAACCGATGTCTGTTTCAAATGTGACATTGTCATCAGTTATTTCAGTGATCCGTCCGACGAGCATGGTTCCATCAGTCAGGTAAAGCATTTGTACATGCGCAGAATCTGGTATTCTGAGTGTACCCTCAGGTTCAATTGATATCTGTGCGTGTGTCACAACAGGAATTGCCATGATGACAATGATAGCTACAAGTTTTATTTCACGTATATTTCCTCCTCGTACTGTGAGTATAGGCTATTTCAGCTAAATGTCAACATATCCACGGTGTTGGGTAGCATTCTCTATAATTCAAAGTCGGTGACTTTCAAACTATGATAATATTGCCCCTTACGTGCGGTAAAACGGAGAACAGAATAGTCAGGGTCATGTACTCCCTGAGGATAGTACTTCTCAAATCCTTCACGCCAGCATCGATGCCGCGATTCTGAATCCTGAAGTATGTCTACGGTTCCGATAAGCATTATGCCCATCCATTTGTCAAGATCAACAAAATAAACACATGCCTTAGGGTTGTTCTTGAGCTGTGGTATTTTTCTTGAGGACGTATTTGTTGTAAACCGTATTTCCTTCAAACCTTGATTCTCCATTTTGATCATTGCTCTAATGTTCGGGTGACCGTTGTCATCGACAGTACCCAACATTGCGATGTTTGAGCGAGTTGCTAATGCCAATGCATGATCAAAAGCTTCTTGGTTTGTCATATTTCCCTCCTTCTTCAAGAAACAATAAAATTCCCCTCACAACAACTGTATCGAACGAACCACCAAAGTCAATGTAGTAGTCAGGACGAGGTATCTTAATCTACTGCGACGCTTGGTGGATTCTATATCTTCGATCTGAAAATCAACACATTCAATTCCCTCTCCCTTGCCGCAGGTCTCGAATGAAAACGAGAGGAAGGGAGAGGGTCAGGAAGAGGGTGTAAATCTAGGCTTTCGGCATCAGAAACTATGTTTCATATTTTTTTTGCGTATTTTACGAATACGATCCACGAACAACGAGTACGAAAAGGATTTTTTGGGATCAGTCTGGGGTCAGACCCCAAGAAACAAGAGGGGTCTGACCCCGAGAATTTTGATCCCAAAAAATCCTTTTCGTACTCGTTGTTCGTGGGTCGTATTCGTAAAATACGCAAGAAAATATGAAACACAGTTTCTGATGCCGAAAGCCTAGATTTACACCCTCT
>DAOVBK010000280.1 GCA_030670605.1 Candidatus Stahliibacteriota bacterium | reverse complement strand
AACCATCAAAGATGCGGGTGAAATGTCAAAAACCGCGATCAAAGAATTAAGCAAAGGAAGGATTGTCTTTGCTGAAGATGCGTTGTCCAACCCGCAATTCAATATAAAAAAGAGTGTTATGTTGAACCAGATACGCTCACTCCTCTGCATCCCTTTGTCAGTTTCCGATAATGTTATTGGTGCTATCTATCTTGATTCAAAGGTGGCGAGCGGCATATTTGGACCGCAAGACAAAGATTTTCTCATGACCGTGTCAAAGATACTTGCGTCAGTTGTTGAAAAATCAATGGCATTCCAGTCCATGAGTGAAGAAAATATCTTACTCAAGAGCAATATCATACAGGAGATTGGGAGTGGCTATTTGAAGGGCAAATCAAAGGTAATGAAAGGAGTATACAAACTCATTGACAGCGTGGCACCAACTGATTCGCCAGTTCTCGTTCATGGTGAAACCGGAACAGGCAAAGGCATGGTGGCGCGGTTAATACATATGAGAAGCAGTAGAAAGAATAAGAACTTCATGTCTATCAACTGTGGTACGATTCCAGAAACCCTCTTGGAATCCGAACTCTTTGGCCACAAAAAGGGTGCGTTCACCGGCGCCGTCGCTGACAAAAAAGGATTATTAGAAGCAGGTCAGGGTGGCACGGTGTTCCTCGATGAAATCAGTAACACAAGCCTGGAATTTCAAGGCAAACTTCTTGAGGCAATTGAGGAGAAAATCATCCGGCGTATTGGAGAAACGACAACCCGCACGATTGACGTCCGCTTCTTGTTTGCTACAAACAAAGACCTTGAGATTGAAATAGAAGATAGACGTTTCCGAAGAGACTTATTCTATAGAATCAATGTCTTTAGTATTGAGATGCCACCTCTGCGCGACCGCGCCGCAGATATCCCCCTGCTGGCACAGTTTTTCCTCGAAAAATATAGCAAAGAGCTTAACAAAAGTATGGAAGGCTTTACGCCCGATGCCATGCAGCAGCTCAGGGAATACATCTGGTCTGGTAATGTCAGGGAATTACAGAATGTTGTCGAACGGGCTGTGGTGCTTGGCAAATCCCGGCTTATTACTGACCAGGACATCGGCTTTCAGAAGGTACGCAGGCCAGAGATCATGTCAATGAAAGAAATTCAAAGGGAAGTGATAATCGAAGCGCTAAATGCCTGCAACTGGAATATCAGCAAAACAGCCCGGCAATTAGGCATTGGCAGACGCACCCTTCACCGTTA
Source organism: Candidatus Stahliibacteriota bacterium (assembly GCA_030670605.1). GTDB lineage: Bacteria > Hydrothermota > Tepidihabitantia > SM23-42 > SM23-42 > DAOVBK01. The sequence continues at coordinate 1,444 of DAOVBK010000280.1, read as the reverse complement.
TATTAACAAGTACGGCATTGTGAGAGATAGTACGATAAACATAAATCCATAGGAAAAACATCCAAGATACACCAATTCCAGTGAATGCCGTTTTGTAACTCCAGAAATGTGTGCCATAGTGACACACGGGGGTCGCAGCAAATGCTGCATTTTCAATAATCTCAAGAACATACGTTGTAGCTGTGTCATAGTGGCACAGTTTTGTCGTGCCTAGCATCGGACCTGATTGCAGATATCACGATATTGCGAGACAAATCGACCTGGCACGGTTGTTGCTTTATAAAGGGGTGATGATTCTAGCTGCCGAACATACCTCCTTCCTCCTGCAGATAATCGCCGCTGTCATGGCGATTATCTGCATTAAGAAAACTCCTCACTTTGCTTGGTTATTTGTGGTCCTTGCTCTCCTTTCCATTGGAGCACGCAGGGTAATGAGCTTCTTGGGCTTCTCCCTTCCTCCTTATCTACCTGAGATCGTGGGGGCTGCTTGCGTGATTGCCGGTGTTATTTTCATCTACCGGCTTTTTAAACAATATAATCAAAATATCAAGCATTTGCGCTCCTTGCGCGAGATTGACCATGCTATGCTCTCAAGTCTTAACCATAATGGTGTGATGAATACCATTATTGAAAGAATTAATCGAACCCTATGCACAGATGCTGCAGCAGTCCTCACGATCCACCCAAGTAGCAATGGTAATCTAAACGTCGAGATATCGTTCAATTTAAGCGACAGACTCCAGGAATTTATTCGCACGAGAAGCAACGGTTTTGTGTCTACAGTCATTGATAACCGTAAACCGCTCATAATTTCAAGGATTGGTGCTGATGAAGATGACCCGTTCCTCGCAACATTGAGAAATGAGGGATTCTCTTCATATCTTGGTGCGCCTATCGTTGTCAAGCACACCATGCCCATTGGCGTCTTAACGCTTTACACGAAGAAACCTCGTAAATACACGGAAAAAGAGCTTGATTTTATTAGTGCGATAAGTGACCAGATCGCGATAACACTCGATAGAACGCAACTTCTTGGACGTATCAAGGAATTGAACTATGAGTCGGTACGGGCACTTGTGGAAGCAATCGAAATAAGAGACCCGTACACACGGGGACATTCGAATCAGGTCGCTGACCTCGCGGTCATGCTTGCCAAAGCACTGGGATTTGAAGGCAGAGAGCTCTCGCTCATTGCATTTGCCGGTTTGCTCCATGATATCGGCAAAATCGCCGTACCGGAATCGATTCTGCAGAAAAACGACACGCTGACTGCTGAAGAGTGGAAAACCATCAAGAAACACCCGTGTCACAGCGCCAAGATAATTGAGCCAGTCAATAACCTGAGGCACGTCAAGGACTGGATACTCCACCATCACGAACGATGGGATGGATGCGGCTACCCAAATCATAGAAAAGGTATCGAAATACCGTTGCAAGCAAGGAT
>DAOVBK010000012.1 GCA_030670605.1 Candidatus Stahliibacteriota bacterium | reverse complement strand
CGGGCCCACACTGTTTTGCTTTTAGTTAAGGTATCGGAAGAAGATTATGTGATTGGGATACATTTTGGAACGCGTGTTCCCTTTGTTGAAATCCCAAGGAGCAAATCTCAAGTTCCAAACAATTACCAATGACCAAAGTATTCAAATCAGCAGGATTTGGCTTCGAAATTGTAATTTCAATATTGTTTGGAATTTGGTGCTCGCTATTTGGAGCTTATTGATAATATGAAGTGGTCAGTTCATCCTGCACGAGAAAATATGGCAAAAACAATAGTGAGTCTCATTTTCATTTTCGCGTTTCTCACCTATGTATCTATTTTTTTCGGCATTGTGTTTGCGGTCATCGGATTTATCATACTTTTTGTTTCGCTGCATTCATACTATTTTCCTACGCACTATGAGATTACTGACACCGAGATCATTGTAACAAAGTTTTTTGGTTCGCAAGGTCGGATGCTCAACGAGTTTCGCATGGTTTATGAGGGAAAGAATGGCATATTGCTTAGTCCATTCAGTCGCAAGACGTTCCTCAACCAATTCCGTGGTGTCTTTGTGCTTGTGCCTCGTGAACGAATCGAAATAGTCGAACACGTTAAGCAGCACATTGCGAACCGACAGGATGGAACACGTGAGACTGCCAAGAAGAATGGAACAGACGCACAATAGAAATAGCAGCGCACTCCTCGTACAGAAGTATGCATCTGATTTTTCTGTACCACATGAGATCGCCCAGATCGTCGCGCACCGGTATCCACAATACGAGGATGCAAAAGCATATCTTTTCCCTGGCGTCGGTCAGCTGCACGACCCGCAATTGCTTCCTGATATACAGGTTGCGACACAAACGATTGCAGAGGCGCTGCACAAGAAAGAACCGATATTGATATACACACATGATGACACTGATGGTTACACGTCCGCAGTCATCATGTACAAAACCCTGAGCGATCTCTACCGGACAGATAAGCAGTCAGTTTTTGTGTACCCCATCATCCGTGAAAAAGACGGTTACATCATGAATGGGGAAGTCCTACAGGAGTATAAACAGAAAGGGGTGAAGCACGTTATCACCGTTGACTTTGGCATCAGCAGTGACGATAATTTTCGTATTGTGAAGGATGTTGGGCTCAATTTTGTCGTTTGTGACCATCACGAAACAATCGAAGCAGATTTTCCGGTACCTGCTGTTGACCCGAAACGACCGGATTCACTTTATCCATTCCGGGAATTAGCTGGTGTTGGTGTCAGTTTCAAACTTGCCCAATCATTGTACCAGAACGTCTTCAAGCTGACCGCGGAGGAGTTCTACAATCTCAAGAAAGAATTCTTCCCGCTTGTCATGGTCGGGACCATCTCTGACAGGGTTGCGCTACGCGGCGAGAACCGTACATTCTGCATTGAGGGGTTGCGTGTGTTCAATAGAACAAATGACGGTTGGGTAAAACATTTTCGCCACGAACGAGAATTCTCGTTCGGCAATGTGAGTAGTGCCATTATCCCGATTATTGCTTCCGCTGCATACGATGACCCAAACCTTGGTGTGCAACTACTGATGCGCAAAGACGAGCAGTTCATTGCCGATACGATTGCACGCCTCACCGTAACCACAAAAGAACGAAGGCGTGAAGTCGCACTGCACTTTGAAGATGCAATTGCCGCTGCCAAGGTTTATCCGGAGATAGTGATTTCGGTTATTCCATTCTCCAAGCAGCATTATCTTGGGTCGATTGCCGCGCGTCTTCGAGATCGTTACCACCGGACATCTGCAGTAATCGGCATCAAGGATGGCAAGTGCTTTGGTGAGTTCAGGAGTAATAGCATTCATTTATACAACATGCTCCACAGTTTTCGTGCGTTTTTTCTTGATTTTGGCGGTCACCCCCGGGCAGCAGGATGCACCATGGTCCAGGAAAATCTTGATCGTGTGGTGCAGCGTGTTGTAGAATATGTCGCAACACGGAGCGATGAACTAATAGACCCGCACGGTGTATCCAGTCAGCCAGAAGCACAATTGACCAGAACAGATATCCGTATGTTGCAGATACTCGTTCCGTTTGGCGAAGGCAACCCGCCACCGTTGCTCACTGATGGTGAGCGAAGGTATACTGTAGATAATGACCTTCGTATCATAGAGAAGGGATAGCGGCGGTTTTCTATCTGCTGGGCCGAACCTTTTGTTATCGAATCCCCAATACGAGATTATTCTTCGAGCGAATCCGCCACGCTGTATGGCGGATGAGTCGAGAAGTTCCTTAGTATTGGTTCTCGATTCGCACATGGTGCTCACTCGAACAATATTAGTTGATTTGCGTGAATTCGCGTTTTGCCTCCTGCGATCTGCGTTTTCACGAATACGACCTACGATTCACGAGTACGGCATTACTCTTCGAGCAAGCGTACCTGTCTCGAGGGATTGAGAGAGCGAGTCGAGAAGTAGAGAAATGTCAAATGCCTGTCCTGAGTGTGTCGAAGGGTTGAGACCTGACCCCGATTTCTGCGTCCTCCGTGTACCAGTAGTACGACCTACGAATCACGAAAATAACCACGATTTTGGCGGATTAGGTATTGACTTTATAGGAAACATCGATTATAATCACTAAACTATGGATGGCACGAAGACAATAAGTGTCTCTAAAGAAAAAGTCAATAGACTTGAGCACCTTTTGAGTGAATTTTGCACGCAAACCCATACTGTATGGTCGATTTTTGTCACTGTCACAGGACAAGTTCTTATCCAAAGAGGTTTTGTCTACTCGTTTGATGTCGTTGCGATCTCTGCACTGGCGTGCGGTGTGTTCAATTCCACGATGGAGCTCGCGAGCATAGTGGGCGAGCATACGTTCTATCAATTTCTCCAGGAAGGTAGGAATTTCAGCATACATTATATTGGCGTCAGCAAACAGTTCCTCCTCGTTTCGTTGTTCGACGACAGAACACTCCCCGGTGTTGTGAAAGTCGCTGGTCAAGAATTTTCTGTACAGGCAGAGAAAATACTGCGTGGCTAGATTATGAAGCGTGAACTGAGTTTCGAGAATTTCTACATGTATGAAGGTAATAAAGTAGCGTACCTTGCCGCACAAAAAATTGTAGAATTGCCTGGCGAACTTTTTAACCCACTATATATTCATAGCGGCACAGGATTGGGTAAGACACATCTGTTGTGGGCGCTTAGCCAAGCAATCAAAGAAAAGCATCCGGCACGTTTTTTTTCAACGAAGGAATTTGAGAAATATCTTGATGAAACAAAAGTTGTCGACACGGCGCTTTTCGTTGATGACCTCCATACGATAGCACATCAGTATCATGAGTCGATACTCGGTATTATTGACACACTGCTTGCTAATAACAAACAGATTTGTTTTTCAGGAAATGTTGCTCCTCGTCAGCTGCAAAACATAGACCCACGTCTCTTGTCGCGACTCGAAGGCGGACTTGTATGCGACATTGTACCACCAAAGGAAATGGCGCTTGTTGAGATGATCAAGAAGAAATCTGGTGAAGCGGGTATCATCCTACCTGATGAAATAGCGCTTGAACTGGCGCAGATTTCAACTGCTTCGATCCGTGCGATCGAGGGAATGATTAACCGTCTCGTTGCATACTCGTCCCTTGCTAGTGTAACGCTTGACATCGATAGCGTCCGTATGATTCTCAAGGAGTTCTATCCAAAGGGGATATACAGTCCTGTTTCATCATTGCTTGAGGAATTGAAGAAGAATGCGAGTGAGGTTCTACAAGATCTTTCTGCAAAAGTTGATGTACATGAGGAATACAGAGAGAAAATATATGTTTGGGAGATGAAAGGTTTTGATACGTCATCACTACGGTCATTGCTTGACGGTGATGTTGAACTGTTGAAGCATGAATACGATGATTTCATCAAAAAGGTGGAAAGACTGATCGCGCTCCAGCGGGAATTTGGAGCCCTTGATACCCGTCGGTATCCCGAGGAGGCGATGAAAATCGAATCAATGTTGTTCTCCCCAGACCGAGTGGAAGAAATAGAAGAACTCATTGCGGTGATAAAGCACGGGGTGGTTGAAGAAGTAGATAAGTCCTTCAAGACGTATATCATTGGTGAGAGTAACAAGAATGTGTTTGACATCTATGAGCAACACGTTCTGCCGAACCTCGGTCAGAAATACAATCCGTTCATCATATACGGAAAGCAAGGCACGGGGAAAACACGGTTCTTAGAAGCAGTTGAGAGCGAATTCTCATCGCGCGGGACGTCGGTAGTGTTTCTCAATCTTGCGGATGTGGATGACATCGTTAAACTCGCTGATGCGGGACAATATGATGTTTTGCTGCTCGACAATTTCCATAACATGTTTTGTGTTGCTCGAGAACTGAGGAAGAAGATATTTGACACTGTTTTGCAGGACGTTCGGTCAGGAAAGCCGGTGTTCTACAGTTCTAAGACGTTCCCGACGGATGTGTCGATGTCTGACGATGAGAAGAGTGTTTTTGAGTGCGGTATTGAGACTGAATTGAAACCGCCGACCGCTGAGATGGCGAAGCGATACATCCAATCGAGAGTTCCTGCGTCGCAGGCAGAGCGTATTATCAATAGGGGACTGCCCTTGTTTTCTTCATTCTATGACATTGATACGTTCTTAGGATCAACCGAGGAAGAAAAGGAAGAAGAGATTACCTTCACGATACCTGACAAGGAGTCTGCGACGCGTGTGCAGGAGGGTGACCTTGTTTCTCTGGGCCTCCCTGGTGAGGAGCAACAAGAGGAAAAAGAACCCGTTGCAGATGATGTGAAGGAGCACAGAGATGAGGTTATCGCGCTCGGATTGCCCGGTGAGGAATCAATCGAAACAGAGAAAGAGAAAGCGGAAACAACAGAACAACCAGAGCAGGTGACCGAGACGAAGCGAGAACCCGAGCCGCAGAAAGAGAAAATTGATATGCACCGGTTCCTGTCCCGGGAAATTCCAGGAGAGATGATTGAGGAGAATTATTGATCGCTACGTAATCGTACATCGTCGTTCGTATTCGTACCATGATGAACGAGTCCAAAAGTCAAAGAGTCACAGAGTCGAAGAGTGGCAAAGTGATGTCAGAAGGGAAATGGCATAGGGCAAACGTGGAATATCCTGTATTCTGTATCACGTATCCTGTATCCCGTACTACGAATACGATACACGAGTCACGAATACGTCCTTTGAGGTTAAGATGGCGATAAAAGGATCGTTAACAGAAGCAGCGCTTGCTGATGTCATTCAGCTTCTTGCGTATTCTGGTAAGTCTGGTTGTCTGTCCGTTACTGATGCGCAGAACTTCGGCAACGTTTTCATCAAAGAAGGCAAAATAGTGTATGCGACTATCATCAACAAAGAACAGCGGCTTGGTGACGTTCTGATTCAGAAAAAGATTGTTGACCAATCAGCGCTCGAGCAGGCGCTGCTCAAACAGAAGTCCGAAAAGAAGAAGAGAATTGGTGAGATTCTCATTGAGATGGGTGCACTTGACCGGGAAACACTCGAAAAAGAACTCAAGAATCAGATTGAGCAGGTTATTTTCACTATGCTTACATGGGATAGCGGGTTTTTCAATTTCGAAGCGGACCTCTTGCCGTCAAAAGAAGAATATACGGTACAACTCTCAGCGCAGGAACTGCTCCTCGAAGGAGCGCGCAGGATTGATGAATGGAAAAAAATCGAGGATAAGGTTCCTCCGTTTGAGACTATTCTTGTCAGGAAAGGTGAGGTCGGAGATGTTTCATTGACCGAGGAGGAGAAGAAAGTTTTTGATCTCATTGATGGTTCACGAAATATCGATGATGTTCTCAAACTTTCTGCGTACGATTTTTTTGTTACCAACAGGGCGATTTACGGGCTTTTGTCCGCGGGGTTACTGGAGAAACCTGAAAGACCGGCTGAAGTGAAGCAACCAACCGGCGACATCTTCGAGTACAAGAATCTTGGATTTGCGTTCTACAAAACAGAAATGTACGATGAAGCAGAGCGCGAGTATAACAAGGCGCTTGCGATCAAAGCCGAGGATGCGGAAGCATTATTCTACTTGGGACTCATTGCCGTGGTTCGCCGCGACTATGAAGCTGCTCGTGAATATCTACGGAAGTCAGTGCAATACGAAAAACGTGCATCAATACTCGTGAACCTGGGATACGTGTGCATGAAGCTCAAATCATTTGATGAAGCAATTGAGCATTTGCATGCTGCACAAAATCTTGTGCCTGACAGCATAAAGGTGCGATGTAACCTCGGGAAGGTATACAATGAAAAGGGTGCGCTTGCTGAAGCTGCCAAGATGTTTGAGGAGATAGTCAAGGCATCACCAGAAGCAATGACGCCGTACATATATCTGCCATACATCTATGTGCAACAGGATGATGTTGAGCATGCCGCAGAAGTACTGTCATGTGCCATTGATAGATTCCCTCGCTTCACGCTCTTCAAGAACAATCTGGCGGTGTTGTATCAAGCACTTGGTAAGCCCGAGGAAGCAGAAAAGCTGTACCGGCAGGCCGTTGACGCAAACCCCCGTGATGAAATCATAGCACGGAATCTCGCTGATTTCTACTACGAGGCAGAGATTCTCGGGGCAGCAAAAGAATTATATGAGAAAATCCCTGAAGATAGACGTGATTGGCAAATATTTCTCAATCTTGGTACTATCTATCTACGCCAGGGAAATTCTGAGAGGGCGCTCGATCTTTGGAACAAAGCGAAAGCACTAAATCCTTCAGAAGAAACTATTACACAAAACATAGACGTACTACGAAGATCGGGTGGAGAATAGTTTCTACAATCTCATTCACCACATAGAAGCAAAAACTGCTTTCAAATGTCAATCATACAAAGAAAAACCGCTCAAGCGACGTCTCCGTGTACGTATGCGTGCACTCGGGTTAGCGGATTTCTCTGCATACTTGGAACATCTCAAACGCGATCCACAAGAAGTCGATCGGTTATTGGACATTTTGACGATCAACCTTTCTTTTTTCTTCAGGAACCCAGAGACATTTGCATTTTTGCAGCAGCATCAGTTTGTCGAGTTCAGGAAGAAAAATGAATCGCTTGTTTTATGGAGTGCTGGTTGTGCAAATGGTGAAGAGCCATACTCCCTGGCAATTTCAGCGGCAGAATGCTCACTGCTCAATCGAGTAACCATTTATGGTACGGACATTGATCAGGGTACGGTTAACCAGGCACAAAAGGGTATGTATTCTGCTTCATCTTTTCAGTACACGCCGGACAGAGTAGTACAAAAATACTTTACGAAAACAAAAGAAGGTTATCGAATCAATGATGACATTCGTGCGCGAGTTCACTTTTTACACATCGATTTATTAGAAAAGGCGTCATTCGGGTTGTGCGATCTCATAATGTGCCGTAATGTGCTCATCTACCTGAACCGTCGTGCACAGTCGGCAGTCATCAGAAACTTCTACAAACAGCTGAAAACGTCTGGTTATCTCATTATCGGCAAAGTTGAGCTCCTCATTGGTATTCCTGAGGTGAAATTGTTTGAAGCCGTCAGTCGCGCCGAGCACATCTACAGGAAAGTGAACGAGTGAACGACATGAAGGAGAAGCGCGTCGCGATTGGCGAGATTAAGGTGGAGGGTGGTGATGATGTACTTGCTGCGTATGGTGTTGGTTCGTGTGTCGTTGTCGTGCTTCATGATATGGAGAAACACATTGGCGGACTCGCGCACTGCCTGCTTCCAGATGATGATACTGGTAGCCTTAAAACGCCGCGTGGTGCAATAACTACCGTGGTTGAAAGAATGGTTACCATGGGTGCACGGACAGAACACATAACAGCAAAGGTCATTGGTGGTTCAAAGATGTTTGAGGAATTTGAACGACATGCAATAGGGTACAGGAATGTCGTCCAGGCACGGAAGGTGCTTGAGAACTTCAATATACCAATTGTCACAGAAGATGTGTTTGGGAACTGGGGCAGGTCGATTTTTTTCGATATACAGAGCGGCGAAGTTAGAGTAACGTCCTTTCGACACGGTGAGAAAATACTGTAATACGTAATTCGATATGATGAAGAAAAAAGTGCTCATTGTTGAGGATTCAATCCTCATGCAGCGTGTGCTCGATGATATCATCGGATCATCTCGGCACTTTGCAGTTTGCGGCTTTGCCCGTGATGTTGTCGAGGGGTGGGCTAAGTTCAACAAATTAAAGCCCGACATTGTTACACTCGATTATGAATTACCAAAAGAGAACGGGCTTGTCCTCCTCGAGAAAATCATGAAGACACAGCCGATACCGGTCGTGATGGTCTCGGCGCACACAAAGGAAGGTGCTGCATTAACGATGCGTTCACTCGAAATGGGTGCCGTGGATTTCTTTACGAAACCAAAGGGACCGATTTCACTCGATCTCGTTCATTACCGTGACGAGCTTCTTGAAAAACTACGTGTTGCTGTACAGGCGAGATTGCCTGCACAGAGAGAAAAGAAGATCGTGCGGGCACCGGCGCACTACCGCAACCTGTACGTTGGTATTGCCGCTTCGACCGGTGGCGTGCGTGCGCTAAACTACATCATACCATCGCTCCCGGCACAGTGTGGTATGCGAATACTGGTTGTCCAGCACATGCCTCCGTATTTTACCGCGAGCCTTGCTCAGCATCTCAATGAACGCTCAAGCATGGTTGTAAAGGAAGCAAAGGATCAGGATACAATTTTCGATGGTGAGGTACTCATTGCGCCTGGTGGTTTTCATACGCGTATTGATGCAACAGGCTCACGGGTTATTGTCACTGATGAACCACCCGTGCACGGTGTGAAGCCATCAGCAGACATCCTCTTCGATTCGATGGCATCCGCGTACCACGAAAAAGCAGTTGCCGTTGTACTAACCGGCATGGGGCGCGACGCATCACGCGGTATTACGAGAATCAAGAAGGCTAAGGGTATGGTTGTTGCACAGGACCCCGCAGATGCAGTGATTGCAGGAATGCCACAGGCAGCAATAAATACCGGTGTGGTTGATCATGTTTTGCCTTTGGTCGAGATACCAGATACACTCGTTTCGTTGACTGGAGGATAATCCATGCACAAGGTGCGTAAGCGAGAGCTCAAAGATATCCTGATGCATACGATCAGTCTGACCCGCCGTGTTGGTGATGTTATATGCAGAAGTGCGCATAAGAAAAAACGTATTTCATACAAAGGTGCGATTGACCTCGTTACTCAGTTTGACCGTACGTCACAGGATATGATCGTTAGCGCACTCGTGAGGCGGTACCCGACGCACGGGATCCTCAGTGAAGAAAATGTCAGCCGGAAGACTGCCACTGTCTACAAATGGATAGTAGATCCTTTGGATGGAACAACCAATTTTGCACATGGTTTACCAATCTGGACACTGTCAATCGCCCTTGAACAGGATGGGGACATTGTTCTCGGTGTTGTGTATGACCCGACGCGCAAAGAGATGTTCTATGTTCTGAAAGGAGACGGAGCATTCTGTAATAAGCGGAGGATTCATGTTTCAAGCGTGAAGAATCTCGATACGGCGCTGCTTGTGACTGGATTTCCCTACGATATTAGGAAAAGTAGAGAAAATAACCTGGATCACTTTAGTAACTTCGCAGTCCGTGCACAGGCAGTGCGGCGTCTTGGTTCTGCGGCACTCGATCTGTGTTATACAGCATGTGGACGGTTTGATGGGTACTGGGAGATTAAGCTCTCGCCATGGGATCAAGCCGCCGGGTCATTGATTCTGAGAGAATCAGGCGGAGCGGTTACTGATTTTCAAAACAAACCATTTGACATCTACGGTGATGAAGTGCTTGGGACAAATGGGCATATTCACGGACAGATGTTAAAGGTTCTTAGCAAAAAAAGGGGAAAAGACAGGTAGTTGTACTAAAAAACGAAGTGTAGTTCAATGCCTCCTGCATACTGACGGCCAGCAAGGTAGTAGCCATCGTACATCTGTTTTTTTTCATCGGTAAGGTTATGGACTGAAACGAAAAATGTGGTGAATGCATACCGGACACCGATTTGTGAATTGAGAAGCAATACTGCTGGGAGTTTTTGTCCTGTTACACCGGTTTGTTCACTCACATACTGGAATTCGTAAGAGAATTGAACAGGCCGGATGGCACAGTCGAATGTATCACGTATTGTGTACGTTCCCAAGAGCGGGATTATCGAGTCTGCCCACGTGTAACATATATGGAATCTATTCTGCAGTTCTACACGTTTTGTTGAAAAGGTATTCTTGAACATAGCATACAGGCGTACCTTTTGAACATCTCTCATGTGCCGCAGCACAAAATTGTCCGCAGGTACGAGGTGGGCATTCCAGTTCTCATATGAGCTGGAGAAAGAGATCAGGTGGTCGTATAGGTCAAGCGTTGCGGTCATATGTGCACCAAGCGTAAGGCTTTCGTCAGGGACTGGTACGGTATAGCGAACAGGCGTGGTTGGGTCATAATACGCGCTCAAAGATCGGTAAACAACACCGGACCTGAACATTGTCTCGATTCGAATTTTCGGTTCCCGGTATTGTATTGTCAACTCCGGCGAAAAGAAATCCTCATCGAGCGGTGAACCGAGAGCAAGATGGAAGTGGCGAACATGGATTTTGGCAGCAAGTGCTGGTCTATATCGTTTCTCAGTGGCGAGAAGCGTAAAATCAACATGAGGTAGGTAGTTCACTTTATCGAATATCATCTCCGCATTGAACAGTCCCTCTCGGGACGATACGTCATCGATCAGCCAGAAATCAGCACGCATATCGGCGAGGAGTATTGCCCATGGTAGTGTTGATGATAATGCGAGTTGTGGTGTAAGACGCGCATACTCTTGATCACGGTGTACGTAGTGACCCGTCAACTGCGGATGCAGCATCAGGTGTGACAATGGAAGTGCATACGAAAGTGCGGCGCTTCCTGATTCTGTTGAATCCCAGTCAACCGTGCGTGCATACTGCGCATCAAAATGAAAATTCTGGATGTCCACATCACCTGATCCGCCGTAGAAATCCCCTGCAAAGCCATTGAACATGACATGATTTTCCTGTTCCCGTATCCATAAAGGTGGTTCTGGAAACATGACCTGAGAGAGGTCAGGAAGAGGAGGGAGGGAGTCGTAGGCGAGGAGAAAGAGTAAGGGTATCAGCATATCAGGTTATCGGGTAGACAGAACATCAGAGTATCAGACAGAGCCCCGGAACTGACTGGGCAAGGTTTTTCCTGATAGCCTGGTTTCCTGATATTCTTCATCCTGGTCATCTGGTATCCTGATGTCCTTTGTTTGTTGGTTATTCGTCATTGGTCATTTGTCATTACGCACAAGGCGTTCAATGGCTGCATTAAACGGCGGGCGCAGTATTCCTTTTTCTGTCACAATGCCGGTGATGAGGTCAGCAGGTGTTACATCGAATGCAGGATTGCATACTTTTGCTTGTTTTGCAACGATATTCTTCGTATTGAATCGCCGTATCTCATCCTCACAACGGGTCTCAATCGGGATGTCTTCGCCAGACACACGCGTGAAGTCAAATGTTGAAATGGGTGCAACAACGTAGAATGGTACTGCATAGTACTGCGCGATGATTGCGAGTCCGCACGTCCCGATCTTGTTTGCCGTATCGCCATTTGTCGCGATGCGGTCAGCACCGACAAGCACGAGGTCCATGTTTGGCATGTACGTTGCTGCCATATTGTCGCATATCACATATGTTTCAATGCCATTCTTGGTGAGTTCCCAGGTGGTGAGACGCGCGCCTTGGAGTAGTGGTCTCGTCTCGCAGGAGTAGACAACACATTGTGTGCCTCGAGCTTTTGCTGCGTACAGAACACCGAGTGCAGTACCGATGCCGCTTGTGGCAAGCGCACCAGCATTGCAGTGAACCATGATGTGAGCATTATTTTTTACGAGCGCTGACCCGTGTTCTCCCATCTTCTCGCACGAGAACACGTCATTCTGTCTGATGGTATCCGCTTCATTCAAGAGGTCATTGTAGAGATCAGTTGATTGTGTAGCCCGCGTCATCATTCGTTTGATTGCCCAACTTAGATTCACCGCAGTGGGACGAACAGACTGTAAATAGCTGGTGGCCTTCTCGACATTTTCTTTGTTGTTTGCTGCTAACACGAGACCATATGCTGCGGTCACACCGATAAGCGGTGCACCGCGCACCTGCATGGTTTTGATCGCATTATATACTTCTTCTACAGTTTTCAGAGAAACATAAACTTCCTGCTCCGGTAGTTTTGTTTGATCAAGTATGGTAATTTCATTTTTGCTTTTCTTGAATTCGATCGTCTTGAAGGAAAGTGAGTTACGGGATGCCTGCATGATTTTTGGCAGCCTGAAGTGTATTGTGTAAAAGCATGGTTATCGTCATCGGCCCGACACCGCCCGGTACCGGTGTTATTGCGCTCGCCTTTGCACTCACCTCGTCAAATTCAACATCGCCGATGAGCCGGAAACCTTTTTTCTTTGTTTTATCTTCAATCCGGTTGACACCGACATCGACGACCACTACACCATCTTTTACCATAGATGCCTTGACGGTGTGTGGTCTACCCGCTGCAACAACGAGAATATCGGCCTGTCTTGTCATGTCTGGCATGTTCTTGGTTCCTGTGTGGCACATTGAGACCGTTGCATTTGCACCAGGTTTTTTCTGTACAAGGATCATTGCCAGTGGTTTACCCACGATATTGCTCCTGCCGACAATGACAACATGTTTGCCTGCGATTTCGATGTCATTGCGAATGAGCAGTTGCTGAATCCCATGCGGTGTTGCTGGTAAGAAACGCGGTTCACCGATCATCATTTTGCCTAAGTTCACTGGATGAAATCCATCAACATCCTTTTCTGGATCAATTGCGAAAAGCACCTTTTCTTCATTGAAGTGTTTCGGCAAAGGCAGCTGCACGAGTATGCCATGGATTTTGTTATCGTGATTCAATTCATCGATGAGTTTCAGCAGTGCGTCTTCTTTATAGTCGGCATCGAATTTGTATTCACGTGACATTATCCCTGCTTTTTCGCATGCTTTTTCTTTGCCTTTCACATACGATACTGAGGCAGGATCATCTCCAACAAGCACTACTGCAAGTCCTGGCGTGAGGTTGTGTTTGTTTTTGAGCTCCTCAACCTGTACTCTGATTTCTTCGCGCATGGTTGCTGCGCATTCCCTGCCACTCAGGATTTTTGCCATGTAACCTCCTCACTGATGTTGGTCCTACACTTTTTCATTCTCAATGATATTCAGAATGAAGTTCGTGTCAACACGGGGTAGGTAGTGCGCCAGGACATCGTTATCAAGGGGACGTGTTGTAGAGACACACAGAGTCGTTGCATAGTTCGATAGCTGCATAGTTATATGGTTAACCATTGAACCATCCAACCAACAACAGTCTGTTTTCTGCCATTGGCTACTAGCCATTAGCCATATGCCATCAGTGGTCCCCTCGCCTACTCGGGACAGGCGAGCGTGCTCGACTGGATTCATATGAGTCTCATTGTCGGATGGTCGGATCGTCCGATTCATGATTGGTTAGATGGTCTGATTGTCGCATAGCCTCATAGTCGGACGATAAGACACTAGAACTATGGGACTATTAGACTAATAGAATCCTGTAGAGTAAACTCTGCCA
>DAOVBK010000157.1 GCA_030670605.1 Candidatus Stahliibacteriota bacterium | reverse complement strand
CCCATTCAGGGTTATCTTTTTTTGTGGATACTGGTTGTGGTACTTATCTTTATTAGTGCGATTGAACTCGTTGTGTATACGAACAAGAAAGCTGCACGTGCGGGGCAGTCACCGAAACAGTAATATGCGGAGGAACAGTATGATACATTCTTGCCTTGTCTTCATGTTCTGTATTAGTTCTATGGTCTTTGGGGCACGCTATGCCATTGTCGTCAGCGATGTGACACATAGCGATCCTGCGTGGCATGCTGTTGTTGAATCGCTCACCGTGAGACACAATGGAAACGTGTTCACATGGCAGGATTCGGTCGGTGAGGTAAAGAACAGTTTATCATCGTACCGTCCCGACTATGTCGCATTTGTTGGTCAGCCAGCAACGGAAGTAAACGTGCCCTATGTTCAACGGGTATGGAACATGACGCGCGAGCTCGATGCTGATCCATATGGCGATGCAGTGTGGGGGATAGTCACCGGTTATGAGGCAGATGACGCGATGAGAGTGTTACAGAACGAGACATTGCAGGTGAAAACCGCACTGAGCGGCACCGGGTCATCGTGGGACAGCTGGTTTTTCCAGGCGATCACGACATTCGAGGCACAGTACAACAGAATACGATACAAAATCCCCGATACCAACATGGTCATCGACACGGTATGCCCACTCAGATGCCCGGATGACCGTTGCACGCTTCTGGTCAATTACTTGAACAATGGCGTTGATGATACGATCATGGGTTACCGCATTCGGGGAGAGGTGGACTACTTTGTGACGAGTGGTCACGGTAATGTGCGTGAATGGCAGCTTCACTATCCAGATGTTGGCCTTGAGGGATATTTCCGGTCATTCGTTGGACAGCTCTATGGTGACCCGTATGACGGTGCTAATCTGTACGTGAATTCGGTCCATCCGCGCGTGTACAACGCAATGGGAAATTGCTGTGTCGGCAATCCGAGCAGTTCACACAATATGCCCTTTGCATGGTTGCACACAGGTGGTGCGATTGCTATGACCGGCTACATGCCTGTGACAACCTATGGCTACATGTTGTGGGGTTTGCCAGGTATATTCAAGATGCTACAGGATGAGTTCACCTATGCACAAGCATTCTTTCTTAATAATCAGCAACTCATTTTTGACCGTATGAATAACACACCAGGAACTGACTCTGCTGGACTTGACTACGACCGCAATGCCTGCTGCTACTATGGTGATCCGGCAGCAGAGATCAGGATGTACGAGTGGCGGCTACCATACTGGAACCAGGGTCTGGAGATCGATTCCGGAGACACGTGGGATACGTTACATTTCTGGATCGAAGCGAATTACGATAGTGTTGACCCAGGGTTTAGCGGCACAAGTGGTCGCAGACATCCATTTGCATTTCTGCCAGACCGCTATGATAGTGCATACATCATTGACAGCGATTGCTACGATGCAGTCATTACAGATAACTTTGTTCTTATGTATTGCTGGAAGCAAGGAGACCAACGACTCGCACAGGGTGTAGAAAGATGGGTAACGTTTGTCGCCAGACGAGTTGGCATTGAAGAAGAGCACGCGAATAGTGTCCATGTTGTATATGCACTTGATGTTACACCAACTGTTACCGGGCGTCGTGTCCGGATCACCTACAGTCTTGCCCGTGCGCAGGATGCGACGGTTAGTGTCTATGATGTTGCTGGACGACTCGTTGAAAAACTAGTGCATGGATTTCATGAGTCAGGTTCGCACATGATTCAGTGGAACCCTCATGTGTCTGGCATCGCATCAGGGGTATACCTCATACGATTTGAGGCACAACACTATGCCGCTACACGGAAGATTGTATTGACCAACTAATTCCTGAACATGCGTACCGTGCGTGTACATCTTGTTCTTCTTGCAGCACTGTGGTGTGTATGTTCAAGCGGACATCTTGAGGTTGAGCTCATGACACCTGCCGACGGTTCTCTTGTGAATGGTAGAGTGGTGATAACTGCCGATGTAAGTGCCACATACTGGACTGACAGCGTACATATTTTTATCAATGACTCTTTCTCGTTTTCAAAGAGTTCATACCCGTATATTTTTTCGTGGGATACCTATCCTCTGGAAGATAGCGCGATGTACAGTATCTATGCAATCGCTTTCAGTAGTGACAAAGATGATGCGTACTCTGACACAATCTCAGTGACTGTCTATAATGGTGCAACTATTTTTGCTGATGACTTTGAACAGTATGCGGTAGGTGACTATCCGTCACTGAATGGCTGGTATGAAATATGGGATGGCGCAGGTGATGACTATACGTACGTTGAACGTGGTGTCGCATTTGGTGGTACATCCAGCTTTAAGCTCAGGGGGCTTGATGACTGGCCACGAACCGATGGGGTCGATCTCTACATGGTCGATGTACAAAAACTGGTCTATGAATGTGCGGTTATGATTCCGGACTACAGTTATACTGGTGCGCTGTTTGGATTCTACCTGGAGTTAGGTCCGACGCTTGGTACGATTGTCAATGGTGTGCTTTTTGATTATGAAGACAATAGCGTTCATGTGAGAGGCATTACGGGCTATAGTACCGGGTATACCTGGCAGCGCGGTACATGGTATCTCGTCAGAGTTGAACTCGACTATGGTAACGATTCAATGGATGTCTGGATTGATGATCAGCAGGTTGCAGACAACCTTGTTGCAGCTCCTCGCGATACGTCACACACCTTCGCCCTCGCAACTGAGTATGGTGTCAATGGTAGTGTCAATTATGATGAGCTCGATATCTATGAACGTCAGTGACATCTGTATACGTCACATGTGATCTATGTCCGCTTTCAATATCTTAGAATGTAACAGTATGAGGGTATAACAAGAAAGAAAGGTGGAATTATGTGTGGCAGATTTGTCCGCAAGAGTACAATTACGGTCATCGAAGACGAGTTTGACATATATGAAATACAGTGGGCGTCTGAACCGAGTTACAATATTACACCAGGTCAGGATGTAGCCTGCGTTGCAACGAATGGCGGGAATCGTCTTATCAAATGCCGCTGGGGGTTTGTCCCATTCTGGGCTGAGGATGAATCGATCGGCTACAAGATGATCAATGCCCGTGCTGAAACAGTTGCTCAGAAACGAAGTTTTTCGCGTGCGTTTCAACAACATCGCTGTCTCGTCGTTGCCGACGGCTTTTATGAATGGAAAAAACTTGAGGACAAGAAATTCAAAATACCCTACTATTTTCATCTCTGTTCAGACAGACCGTTCGGCTTTGCCGGGCTCTATGGCACGTGGAAGTCCAAGGATGGGAAGGTGTTGACGACGTGCACCATTATCACAACAAAACCAAACAAAATCATGGTGCCGATTCACAACCGTATGCCTGTGATAATTCAGCCTGAACAGCGAGCGATGTGGCTTGACAAAGACGTGCAGGACCTCGATGTTCTCTTGCCGCTCCTTCAACCGTATGCGGCT
Source organism: Candidatus Stahliibacteriota bacterium (assembly GCA_030670605.1). Lineage (GTDB taxonomy): Bacteria > Hydrothermota > Tepidihabitantia > SM23-42 > SM23-42 > DAOVBK01. The sequence goes on along the minus strand of DAOVBK010000157.1, from coordinate 1,040 downwards.
GAAGAGATGGCAGTACATGAGGTTTCGCGCGCCGTGAACTCGCCCAAATATGATGAACCCGATTGCGTTACGCCGGTTACTTCATTCAAGCAAGATTCACTCATGTGATGGTCCTTGACATGTTGCGAATTGTCACTATATTTGTGTGTAGGTTCTTTGTGTAATACGCTGCTAATAAGGTAGACCAAACAACAGACGGGGGTAAGGTGTGAGTGGAATTGTTGGTATCATATCAAAAAAAGACTGTAAGAATGATCTATTTTATGCAACAGACTATCATTCACATCTCGGTACGATGTACGGTGGTATTGCAATATCTGATGGTCAGGTACTACAGAAAAAAATTCATACCATAGCAAAAGCGCAGTTCAAAACCCGGTTTTCAGACGATATTGATTATACCAATATGCGCGGCAATGCAGGAATTGGTGTTATTAGCGACCGCGATACTCAACCGCTCGTCATGAGGCTCAAATTTGGTGAGTATGCACTCTGTGGAGCAGGTTACATTGACAATCAAGATGAGCTCGCTCAGAAATTGATTCACGAAGGCGTGGTATTTTCAGAAATGCCGAATGGCAAGGTTAATCAGATCGAACTTGTTGCAAAACTCATAAACAAAGGGAAAAGCTTAGAAGATGGTATTGAGTATATGCACGATCAGATTGACGGTTCATTGTCACTGTTACTTCTTGGATCCAAAGGTGTGTATGCAGCACGTGATCGGTACGGACGGACGCCTCTTGTTCTCGGCGAAAAAAATGATGCAATCGTCGTTGCGTCTGAGACCTGTTCTTTCAAGAATCTTGGGTTCGTCACAAAAAGATTTCTCGGACCTGGTGAGATTATCCTTATCAGCGGCAGTACTGTAAGAAAAATAAGAAAAGCCGGTAATAGACTACAGTTATGTACCTTCCTTTTTGTGTACGCTGGTTTTCCCGCCTCGGAGTACGAAGGAAAGAATGTTGAGGAATTCAGGGAAGAATCAGGAAGAATGATTGCGCAGAAAGACACGGTTGATGTTGACCTCGTTGCTGGCA
>DAOVBK010000007.1 GCA_030670605.1 Candidatus Stahliibacteriota bacterium | reverse complement strand
GTCAAATGGCCTCCTCGCAATTGGAGGTATTGTTGCGCTTGTTTTTGGTTCTATTATATTATTCGAAAGTGATGTACCATTCTTACGATTATCATGGGAGGTCATCATGTTTGCGGTTGGTATTATCGCTGCCTTTTTTATTTTCTTGGTGTCTCTTGGTATTCGTGCACAATTCAGGAAAAAGCGGACAGGACAGGAGGCAATCGTTGGCGAGATTGGTATTGCCAAAACGAAGATAGATCAGTCGGGAGGTACGGTGTTTGTTCACGGCGAGTTCTGGAATGCCGTGAGTGATACTGTGATAAAGAAAGATGCACGGGTGAGGGTCGTAAGTGTCGAGGCAATGATACTGAGAGTTGAATTCGTAGAATCAAAGTAGGTTTTTCTCCTCCCACTGATATATATGCTGCTTATAATAGTCTTTGCTGTTTTTGAATCATTATATTTTCCGCATAGCCTTTTTCTTGCTAATCGATTCAATCCAGCTTTTCCACAGCAACATATGTCGCTCGCCACATATGCGGGTCTGCATTTTGGCATGACCGATGTAAGGACGTACTGCGTTCATGCACGAATGAACGGCTATAACTTGAGTGCGGTCAGTTTCGGCAATGACGTGTATCGTGAGAACACGATTTCAGGCGGTACGAGCTGTCCCATTTCCACTACCCTGTATGCTGGATTCAGTATTACAATGCTCAATTACTGGGTAAAGGACTACTGTAACCGCCTTCGCTACAGCATGACGGCGGGATTTTATGTTCAGGAGAAGAACGTGTCCATAGATGGATGGATTGCTCATTTCAATACACCGCAGTTCAATGGTTTTGACGAAATCCCTGTGGTGTACTCTCTGGAACTGCGCTATATGACAAAAAAGAAGGTCTCGCTTATCTGTTCAGTGCGCGGCACAGAATCAGAACTACCGTTCTACAATTTCGGTCTTACATACACACCGTCTCGGTACATCCTATTTGGTCTTGGCGCTAATACGGATCCTGTGTTTCTCGAGTACGTGGCGCAGATCAGCGCGGGTCGAATTCGTCTTGATTATACTGGCAAGACCCATCAATATCTCGGTCTGTCTCATTTCTTCGGGCTGCACTACACGCCATGACCTTGTTGCTAGTTCTTTCGCTGATATCATACGAGGCAAGCTTGTTTGAGGTCGAGGAGGACCGTGATTTGGAGATTCTGCTCGATGAAATGGAATCTCTAGCCCGCTACCCGCTCGATATAAACACAGCAGGGTTCGATGATTTGGTGAAAATTCTGTACCTAACACCAACCGATTGTCTGAATATCATTGAGTATCGGACGATGCATGGGCCGTACGACAAAACAAGCGATTTGCTGAACGTACGTGGATTCGATGAGGCTCTCTATGATAAGATTCGACCATTCATAACGGTGAAAGCAAAACCATTGAGGATAGAAAAATGCAACATAAGGCTTCGATCGATAACCGAGCTTCCACGAAGCGAGCTGTCTGAGAAGTATTACACAAGAAGCGAAGTGAAATATGGCAATTACAGTATGCACCTCATTACTGAAAAAGATCCTTTTGAGGATTCTTTCTTCGACTATTATGCCGTTGGGTTCTTTGCGGGCAGCGATGTACGGAGATTTGCCTTTGGCAAATACAACCTTGATCTAGGTTCCGGCGTACTTCTGTCACCGGTCGGGTCATTTCTCTACTCCACCGATTTTCGCGTGATAATGCGTGAACGCGGTCTGTTTCCATATACGTCGGTACTTGAGAATAGTGGTTTCTTTGGTGCCGCGTATTCGGATAGTCTCTTGCTACGATATACGATCTTCGTCTCGCAACAGAAGCTCGATGGGAGAATTGATACGCTTGGATTTACGCGTTCCTTTGATGCGTCTGGAGAACACACTGATTCGCTTTCGCGGAGTAGAAAGGACCAGATCAATGAGAGACTCTTCGGCTATGACGCACATTACAGAATTTCTGACCTACAGATTTCAAGCCGGTCGTACTGGTGTATGTATGATCCGCCCTTTGTGTGCGCTGATTCCACGACGCAGTTCTATGGCGATAAATTCTGGACGACCGGTATAGGACTGAATTACTATGCCGAGTCTTTTGTCATTGTTTCTGAACTAGCTCGTTCATTCAGGAATCGAATAGGTGGTCTCTTTGGTTTCAATGGTCAGTTCTCGTCATTTGATGTGCAGCTTGCTGGAAAGTATTTTCCAGCTCAGTTCTATTCACCTAAAGGTGTGGAGGCGGATAATGATTACGTTGGGGGTATTTTGGTCGTACGGCACCGGTCGAGCATTGCTGATATCGGCATGACCGTATCGATTGATGGTGATACTGAGACGGATTCGGCAAAGTATAAGGTACAATTCAATTTCGAAAAGAAGATCGGTATAGTCAACGCAAAATTGCAGACACGATGGCGCTGGTATGGAGGCGAGCGGGATTATGCGAGCTCTCGCGCGTTTCTCCGCGTCACACCATTCAGACACCTTTTTTTTGATATTAGACTCGAAGATAAATATGTCTATGACATTGACAATGTGAGCACGGGTCTATTCGCCGCAATCGAAATGGGTTTTGAATTCAAGGCAATTCGAGGGCGGGTACGGTACGGTGTTTTTGACACTGATGATTATGATGCACGGCTATATGTCTACGAAACAGATCTGCCCGGCGTTATCAAGAATCGCACGCTCTATGATGATGGCCATTACGGATTCATCTATTGTGCCGTAAAACCGTTTCAGTCGGTGACATTGAGCGCAAAATACTCGATTATGGAAAAAGGTGATTTTCTTGACAAACGGGTTGGTGCACAGCTCGACATAAGGTTGTGATGAAACTTCGGAGCAGAGTGCGTCTGCTCTCGGTTCTCTGCTCTAGGGTGTGATTGTCTATAGGATTGTCTGTTTGAAATTCAAACAATACCTTGACAATTATTCCAACATACATATAATATAGAGTAGTAGAAAGGAGGAGTTATGGCTCAGTTAGGCCAAAAAATAAGGGAGTTGAGGGCGCAGAATGAGATCAGTCAAGAGCAGCTCGCAGAGACGCTTGGGGTCTCGCGCTCGGCCATCTCACAAATAGAGAACGGTGAGAGGAAGGTTTGTGCTGATGAACTAATTCGATTGTCTGCGATTTTTGGTATTTCGGTTGATAGCTTACTTGATTTGAGAAAAGAACCGGTGGTGGTTCTGCAAAAAAGCAAAAAGGCCGAACAAAGGAAGCCTGATATCAGAATCAATGTGCCGCAAAAGAACTTACAGAAATTCAAAGAGATCTTTCTCTATATTCTGAACAAGGTTGGTTCAAAACCCAACATTGGAGAGACAGTAATCTACAAGCTACTCTATTTTATTGATTTTGATTTCTACGAAAAGTACGAGGAGCAGCTCATTGGTGCGACATACAAGAAGAACCGTTATGGCCCGACGCCTGTTGAATTTGAAGAAATCATGAAACTCATGCTCAAGGAAAAAGAAATTGAGAAGGTCCGGAGTAAGTATTTCGAATATCCTCAGAGAAAATATCTGCCTTTGAAAAAAGCTGATTTGTCACACTTAAAAGCTCACGAGATCGAACTTATTGATGATGTACTCAACAGACTTTCTGATATGAATGCATCTGACATCAGCAATTATTCTCATAATGATATACCGTGGATAACGACAGAAGATGGCGGCATAATTGAATATGAGGCTGTTTTCTATAGGACTGCGCCTTACTCTGTTCGACAATATAAAGAAGATGTTCAGCACGATTGAGCGAGTACCTGAGTTTAACAGAGATTTGAGAAAAATTCGAAGAAAATTCAAGACAATCGATGAAGATCTGCAGACATTCATTGCTAAACAGCTAGTTCCGTTCCACAAACTCCTACAGGACAACAAAGGTGTTTTTCGGCTGTCTGATTTGAAGATGGAAAACCCGAAAATCTATAAAGCAAGGAAGTTCGCGTGTCGTTCACTCAGGGGCACGGGTAGCCATTCTGGAATCAGGGTCATCTATGCCTATTTTGAGAAGGACGACATGATTGTACTAATGGAGATCTATTATAAAGGAGACAAGAAAAACGAAGACAGGAAGAGAATACGTCACTATTGTAAGAAGTGGCAGTTCGATTAGGATATCACAATCAATGCGCAGCTCTCTATTCTGGCTTCGTGTTCAAGAAAAGCGTTTTTATGAGGCATCCGAGTCGATGATTTAGATCATATGCGTGAGTGGTTGTCCATCCAGAGTCCGATCATTGTATATATCTTTTTAATCTTCAATGCGATGGTGGAGAGTATATTTCCGCCCTACCCGTCAGACCTTTTTGTTGCCGTTATCGCTTTTTCTGCAGGGCAGGGTCACTTTAGTTACTATGTTGTGTATGGAACGACATGTGCAGGCAGCATTGCTGGCATTATGATTGTGTATGCCGTAGCGAAATACCGGGGAGATGCGGTCATACAGTTCTTGTCGCGCTCATTCTTGAAGAAACTAATTCCTTTCGCAATGATTGAGCGTGCGAAGAAGAAATTTGCTGCGCACGGTGATATTGTTATGCTCGTGAACCGTTTTTTGCCTGGTATGAGAGCACCACTCTGTTTTGCCGCAGGAATCGCCCGGGTCGAAACAAAGAAGATGTTTTTCTATAGCCTCGTAAGTGTACTTGCCTGGAATTTTTTTCTCGTTATGATTAGTTACCACATTGGTTCTTCATGGGATGAAGCATCTACCTTTTTGCGAAACTATAACATCCTTGCTGCGCTCGTGATTGTCATACTCGCGATTATCTTGAGCTTTGTGTATTTTAGAAAAAGGAAAGGAATCTGAAAAGCTCTACATATCTGTTTTGAACATGTCCACTAGAAACCGAGATGGCTTCTGGTAGCGACCGTGACGCCACTTCGGGTACAGTAGATACACCTTTTGTTTGGCGCGCGTTACCGCAACATAGCACAGTCTCCGTTCTTCCTCGGTTTCCTTTTTTGATGCCATCTTTTTTGTCAGCGGGAAGACATCTTCGATGAGATCGGCAACAAAAACGACCGGGAATTCGAGCCCTTTCGCACTGTGCACGGTCATGAGTTTGACCGTGTCTTTACCCCAATCGGCGAGGTCCAGTTCTTGAATGAGTTTTATGTCATTCAAGAACCGCATAAAGTCACCTCCTGCGTATGTACGGGCGAGCGAAAGAAGTTCATTGCTGTTTTCTCCTTGAAGACCAAATGCATTGATCACATCTTCCATTACTGCACTAGGGTTTAACGCCGTAACATTACTTAGGTGATGCTTAAATAGCTCTGATGCGCGATGAGCGCTCCTCTGTTTGATACTGAAAAGACTGAGAGACTGTGTGATGAAATCATCCGCAGCGTTTGAATCTATTTTGTGTTTGCTGGTTTCATCGAGCAATGCAATGTACGCGAGGAGCGGTTTTGTATCTGTACGATTATGGAAGGATGTACCGCTGATTAGGGTGTGCGGTATGCCTGCTTTGATGAGCACATCTTCATAGATGCGCGATATGTAGTTCATTCGGTAGAGAATTGCCATATCTTGATAGCGAAAGCCTTGTTTGTGCAGTGATTGTATTTCGCGTACAATGTAGTCTGCCTCATCTTTTTCCGATTTCGCAGCATAGACCATTATGTCACCCGATTCATCAGTCGGCAGAGCAGTTGTTTGTCGCAGCATCAAGTTATTTGCTACCTCGAGTATGTCCTGCGGGAGACGGAAACCTTTGCTGAGATAGAACGTCTTCATATTCTTAAAATCTTTTGGTACCTGGTAGATGATCTCCCGTTCAGCACCACGCCATCCATAAATCGCCTGGTCTTCATCGCCAGTCATAAATATGTATTCCTTGAAAAGCATTTTGATCAATGAATACTGGGCAGGATTGATATCCTGTAGTTCATCCACAAACAGGTAATCAAAACGCATGCGGTACGTGTCTCGTATATCCTCATGCAATGCAAGCAAGGTCACCGCATGAAGTATCAGGTCATCGTAATCGAGGATATTCCTCTCTTTGAGATATGCCTGGTATTTCTTGTACACGTTATGACAGACGTTTTCCCACTTATTCTGTGGCGCAAATGCCTCTGGCGTGATGCCACGAGCCTTCAGTATTTCGATGAATCTGATGATTGCATTGATCCGGTATGTACCCGGTTTGATGTTCATTTCGTTGAGAATTTTTTTTGGTTCTTCGATGGTGAATTCCTCACTCATGTCGAGTCGTTCAACATCTCTTCGGAGCATCCGGAGGCCGAGTGTATGAAATGTGCCGATCCAGAGGTCGTATTCGGAAAACCGTGTTAGTTTTGCCAGCCGCTCTTTGATATCGTGTGCTGCCTTGTTCGTAAAAGTGCAGATAAGGATTTTGGATAGTGGTATACCCTTTTCAATGAGGCGCGCGACCGCATAGGTGAGGGTTGTTGTTTTACCACATCCTGATTGACCGAGAACGAGCACCTGACCATCTGTGTGTTCGATTGCCTCACGCTGCGTCGCTGTCAATGTGACCGTTGCGGTCTCTTTCGCCGGTAGTGAAAAGCGTTCTGCTCTGACTGCCGCGTGCTTGGCAGTAAGCATCTGGTGGAGCGTGCGTGCCGTTGGCCGTACTTTTGGCTGTGCACTCAGGCATTTCACGACCGCATCCTCGATGTCTTCTGGTATGTGTGGGCGTAGAATTGTTGGCACGAGGAATTTTCCGCTGTCTATTTTTGACTTCAGGGTGTTGAGATCATCGGCAAGAAACGGTGGTGAGCCAGTGAGCAGTTCGTACAGAATCGCGCCGATACTCCAGATATCAGATTTTTCATCAAAATTTCCTGACCATGTTTCTGGCGCCATGTAGATTGGCGTGCCTGCTGTTGATGCAGAGATCGAACCGGATTTGATGAATCGTGCAAGACCAAAATCAGTGACTTTGACCATATGATCATCTTCTTTTTTCGTTATGAGGATATTTTCCGGTTTCAAATCGCGGTGGAGTACTTTATTCTCGTGAGCATATACGAGCGCACTGAGAACGTGCGCAATGATTTGCACACAGAGATCACTATCAATGCCCTTGTCAACAATGATTTCCCTGAGCGTGGTTCCCTTGATATATTCAATGATGAGAACGAGTTTGTCCTCAATAAAATCAATATTATAGAAGCGGACAATATTCGGGTGGTCAAGCGAGGCGAGGAGCCGTGCTTCATCTTTGAGCATGCGTATCTCTTGCTTGCGCATTCTCGAGACCTTCAGGGCAAATTCTTTGTCGAGAAGCGTATCCCGCGCAAGGAAGACATCACCGAATCTCCCGCCACCAAGCCAATCGATGATTTCGTATTTGCCGAGGGTTTTGTAGAGCACTATCGCTATGCAGGGAACACTGAAATGTGAACTAACGTGTTGTCATGAAGCAAGGTCTGTCCGAAAAATCCCGTGCCTTTGAAATGTATATGCGGCTGTCCTTTTCTCGTGCGCTTCTGAAGCGCATTGATGATACTATTAAGGAATTGCTTTGTTTCAGGCCGATTGCCTCTTCTCTGCCGGTATTCAATAGCATCGAGTGCATAACTCCTGATGAGCTTCTGTTCGAACTTTTGATAGGTTTGAGGATTGTGAAACAAATCACACCCAAGAATGCGGTCACCCGCACTACCTATGAAACCAATCGTTCCATGATTGAGACTCTTGAAATCTTCGACATAGCGTGCAACTTCGTCATCGAGGTTTTCGTAGATATCATGCATTGATGAGGTGGCTGACTGGGTTCTTGTGACCGTCAGTTTTCGGGTGATTTCTTTCCATACGGTTTTCTGAATATCAGTTTTCCGAAAACGGCTTCGCAACAACACGGCGCGCAGACGGGGGTATGAACAGTGTCCAGTTTCAAAGCCCCCGAGCTCTTCCCATCTTCCTTCTTCAACACAGACAACAGGGATATTTTCTACACTATGTGGTTCTATCATATGTGAATGGGCGATAATACGATTCTGCATTGCACCGATAATTTCTTCGCCATCGAGCATGAGCACTGGTTCATCACCGTCATTGGAGAATTGGATCTCATCGATGTCAGGTGTGTCACTTTCCTGGAAAGAACCTTTCTCTGCGTGGATGATTTCATCTATGGTCACAGGGCTGAAACCGTTGCTAGCACTGCCTTTCACGGGTGTGATAACAAGATTCCTCAGAAATACCGGTTCGCCCGGTGTGACATTTTGCGGTATGTTCATGCAACCTGCCTCGGCTCAGATGTCTCGAGCAAGATAGAAGATTCTCACATCTGACCAGTCTGTGTAGAGCGTTCGCCAGTAGACACTTCCTGCACGTATTCTGCAATAGTATGTGGTCCTTGATTCATACCGGATGAGGTTTATCATTGTTGGCGGGTTGTCAATGCCGTATATTGAATCCGTGCTGAAGCTTGCATTTGTATCAATCTGTATTTCATACTGTTGCGCGCCCTCTACATTAGTCCAATCAAAGAAAACAGTCTTTGAATTACCGCATGCAAAAACCGCACCAGGTAAGGGGTGAATGAGTACTGGAGGTGCCGGGGCTTCTTCATCGTATGGGTCGTCTGGTTCAAACTCTTCCGGGTCTTTGCACGCCATCAAAACAACAAGCACGCACAGGAACCCCAGAAGGAATCGTGTTTTCGTCATAGTTTCACCTCAAAGCCAATGCGTGCCCTGCGTGGTGCAGAGTTTACATTGACCCAATCATCGGTTTGCCGCGCAAGTTCTCGATAGCCAACGACTTGCTCGGCAGGTGTGATAAGGCCGTCATGGTTTAAATCTGCCGCGGGGCTGTAATAACCACTCCAAAAGGAGTATGTGTCAAATTCCCATGGTTTAATGTCCTCATATGCGATCAAAGGATAATGAGGTCCAAGCGGATAGCGGACGTCGAGAAGGTTAATGACCTCAACGTACGCATTCAATGCAAGATTTCCGACGTTCAATGACTTCGTGAGGACACAGTCAATCTGCCTTTGATAGTCGAGTCGCAGCATATTTCTTTCTCCTGTTTTGCCCTCTGGACTCGGTGGTGTATAGGGAAATCCTTGACCAAAGTAACCAAAGATATAGAACTCTGACGCAAGCGGGAGGTTAAAAACACCTTGGATGAAGACTTTGTGGCGCTGGTCAAAATCGAGGTCATAATCCTGCAATGGTGGTGTTGCTGCTGTGTCTAATTCGCCATACGCATATTGTTTGTATACTTCTTCTGCATATGAGCTCGAACCACGAGCCCATGAAAGCGTGTACGATACCTTACCCGCAAAGAGTGCTGTTTGAAAACCCAGGATCGCTTCCAAGCCTTTAATATTAGCATACTCAACATTAATATATTGAATATAGCTGACGGGCACCGCAGAAACAAATCGTGTGCCAACGAGGTCAGTGACATCTTTGTAAAAAGCAGTCATCGTCATGCTCACGTCTTTGTGTACTTCTCCCTGGAGACCGATTTCGAAACTGCTTGTTCTCTCAGGACCGAGATCAGGGTTGCCGACCGGTAGTATGAACTCTGTGTAATATTCTTTGAGGTATGGGGGTAGTGGAAGAAGACCATAGAGAGAATACATCTGGTCATACAATGGAGGCTGGGTAAACACACCGTAGTTCGCCCTGAACAGGAATTTGTCGGTCACGAGAAAGGAAGCGCCGATACGGGGCGCAACGCTCATCTTTGATTCAATGGAGTCAATGTCCGAGTTGAAATAGTCATAGCGTAAGCCGAGCTTGGCATAGACACCCTCGAAATCAATATTATCCTGCACAAAGACAGAGAACTCTTTGGGCTGATAGTGATAGCTATCTGCGACGTCGTATGTATTGCTCACGAAATAGTGAAAGTTCTCCAGATCAAGATGTGCATATTCACAACCTGCTTTCATCTCATGAAATTTGTGTAGTTGCAGGTTTGTTTGAGCGTTCAGTCTGTACACGAGAGATGATTTTTCTTCATACTCTGGATAGTCACCGGCAGAATACGGTTTTTTTACTTGTACACCAAATGGATTTCTGTTGCTTGCTCGGGGCCATTCAAGCGTAAGATAGTCACGGAACGAGAAATCGTCGAAAATTCCATAGGAACCAGGTTCCCGTACACCAAAAACGCCGTTCGTGTACAATCTGCTCATAGTGAAAGAAAAAAGGCTCTTTGTTGTTGGCAGGTAGTCGATATCAATAACTTCCAGATCACCTGTTCTCTGATCGGAACGATAATGGTCCAGATGGAATTTCCAGACAGTATTGTAACGGTCAAACTGCGTTCGCGATTTTGTCCCACTCATATTAATACGGAGCTTACCTGATGGTGCAAAGAGCAATTTGCCATAGATTGAGTAATCATCACGCTGCTTGTGTGGCAGAACATACAGCTTCGGGTTCCAATCATCGGTATGGATTGCATCAAAAGCAAAAAACCCTCGGACTTGTTTTGTGAGAGGAGTATGTACGGATGCCTGGACATTACCATAACCAAAATCGTAGTAGTACGGCATGAGTGCTTCTGTTTTGCCATATGCCCGAAGCTTCAGCTGCTCTGCTGGTCGCGCTGCTATCATGTTGATGACACCAGACATTGCCCGTCCGTATTCAGCATCGAACCCACCGGGGAGGAAGATTATTTCATCAATAATCCCTTTTGAAAGCACAATTGCGAACTCACCGGTCTGCGGGTCCATGACCGAAACATTATCGATTAGATACACAACTTCGGTTTCACGACCGCCGCGCACGTGGAGTGCTGTGTCGCGAATAGCGACAGCAGGTTGAAATCGTATGAGAGCATACGCATAGTCCACGGGAAGGGTTGCAATCTCCTTTGCTCTGATAATATACGTTGTGCTGACCATGTCCTTTTTGACGGCTGGTGTCTCGCTGACCACGGTTACTGGTTCCATTTCAATCAGTGTTGGCGTGAGTGCCACAGTCAGTCGTGCCGTTTGGTCTATTTCAACGACAACGTTCTGAATACGTTTTGTCTGGTAGCCAATGCAGGAAATTTCAACCGTATACGTTCCTGGTAGTACATGGACAATGTGAAAATACCCATTGTTGTCGGTTGCCGTACCGATATCGGTATCGAGAATCGTGATATTTGCATAGGGGATTGGTTCTTTGGTGTCTTCGTCAGTTACGACGCCTTGTATTTTACCGCTAATACCGCCGAAGAGAATAAGCGTGGTAAGCACATAAACCATTGTTTTACCTCTCAGCAATTATAATGAGCAATAGCACAATTGTCAATATTACAATACGTTGTGCGATTCGCTTGATTTTGGAGTGGGAATGCGTATAATTGCCTGAAAGGAGTTACATGGGGAGATATTTCATAACTTCAGAATCAGTTACCGAGGGACATCCAGATAAGATCTGTGACCAGGTATCAGATGCTGTCCTGGATGCCATCTTGGAAAAGGATCCTTTTGGCCGCGTTGCGCTGGAAACGCTCGCGACGCGCGGCATGATTTTTGTCGCCGGAGAAATATCAACCGAGTGCTATGTTGGACTATCAGATATTGTCCGCTCGCTTCTCTACGAAATAGGCTATACCGATACTGATATGGGGATCGATGCGGACACCTGCGCAGTTATCAGTGCCATCCAGGAGCAGTCAAAGGATATCGCCATGGGTGTGGACATCGGCGGTGCAGGTGACCAGGGAATGATGTATGGTTATGCGGTTGATGAAACACCCGAGCTCATGCCGTTGCCGATCACGCTTGCGCACAGACTTGTTCGCCGACTTTCAGAAATAAGAAAAGCGAATACGGTTGATTATTTGCATCCTGACGGAAAATCACAGGTGACCATAGAATATGATGACAGCAAACCAGTACGGATTGATTCGATTATTCTTTCAGCACAGCACCACGTCGATGTGCGCAATGAAAAACTACATGCGGATGTGAAAAAACTTGTTATTGGCGAGATTGTTCCGAAAAACCTAGTTGATGAAAAAACTAAGATTCTCATAAACCCGACCGGTCGATTTGTCATTGGTGGTCCACAGGGTGATTCTGGTGTGACTGGTCGAAAGATAATGGTCGATACGTACGGCGGTGTCGGACATCATGGCGGCGGGTGTTTTTCTGGCAAAGATCCAACAAAGGTCGATCGTTCTGCATCGTACATGGCGCGTTACGTGGCAAAGAATATTGTGGCTTCGGGTATTTGCAGGAAAGTTGAAGTTTCTCTTTCTTATGCGATCGGGATTGCGGAGCCAACAGCGATCACGGTCAATACATTCGGTACCGGCACAATCACCGATGATACGATTGTTCAGATACTCAAAAAACTCTTTGATTTCACACCCCAGAGCATAATAGATAAACTCAAGCTGCGCAGACCGATCTATAGACGGACAGCATGCTACGGGCACTTTGGTCGCGAGGAAGAAGGATTTACCTGGGAAATTTCCGATATGGCAGATGCGATAAAGCGGGAATCGGGAGTTTGATCAGTCTGATGGTCGGATTGTCGTATCGTCGTATTGTCGACAATAAGACAATGGGACTATGGGACCATGAGACCAATTCTTTCGTTGGATAGTTAGTTGAGGAGATTATGAAGTATAATATCAAAAACAAAAAGCTTGCGCCACAAGGGAACAAGAGAATTGATTGGGCAGAAGAAAAAATGCCGGTTCTGCGATTGATCCGTAGGCGGTTCAAGAAAGACAAATCACTTAAGAACCGCCGTATTGGCTGCTGTCTTCATGTGACCACCGAGACCGCGAATCTAGCAAGAACCTTGAAAGCCGCCGGTGCACATGTTTATCTGACGGCGTCGAATCCACTGTCTACCCAGGATGACGCCGCTGCTGCACTGGCAATGGATGGCATCGGTGTTTTTGCGCAACATGGTGAATCGCGCACAGAATACTACCGGAATCTTTCGCAGGTATTGAAGAACAAACCAGAGATTTTGATTGATGATGGGGCTGATCTTATTTCGACCGCTCATAAACGCCGCTTACAGGGTATCAGTGGCGGTACCGAGGAAACAACGACCGGCGTGATCCGGCTTAAGCAGATGGAACGTGATAACGTGCTCAGATTTCCCATTGTAGCGGTTAATGATTCGCTCACCAAATACCTGTTTGACAATCGATATGGTACGGGTCAGTCGACCATTGATGGCATTTTGCGCGCCACAAATATCCTTATTAGCGGGAGTAACTTTGTCGTTGCCGGATACGGCTGGTGCGGTCGAGGACTTGCGATGCGCGCAAAGGGCATGGGTGCTCAGGTCATTGTTACAGAGGTTGACCCGGTCAAGGCGCTTGAGGCACGTATGGATGGATACACGGTCATGCCCATGGCTGACGCAGCGAAGATTGGGGATCTGTTTATTACTGTGACTGGTGATATCAACGTCATCAGAAAAGAGCATATGCTCAAGATGAAGGACGGTGCGATTGTTGGTAATTCAGGGCATTTTGATGTTGAGATTGACAAACCCGGATTGAAGAAGATTACCAAGAAAAGACGCCTCATTAGAGACTCATGTGAAGAGCATGTGCTCAGGAATGGCAGGAAATTGTACATTCTGGCTCAAGGCAGACTCGTGAACCTTGCCGCGGCAGAAGGTCATCCGGCAATGGTTATGGATATGTCATTTGCTAATCAGGCATTGGCAGTCGAATACATTTTCAATAATCCAAAGCTTGAGAAACGCGTATATAATCTGCCACTCAAAATAGATGAAAACATTGCCCGGCTAAAACTCAAATCAATGGGTATCACAATCGACAAATTGACGCCTGAACAAAAACAATACCTGTCTTCGTGGAAAATGGGAACATAACCGGATTGGTCATTGGGCTAGGGTCAGGAAGCTGGAAACAGTAGGCAGGAAGGAATTCACGGCAAAGGGCAAAAGTCAAAAATTACGTACTCGTATTTCGTAAGTCGTATTCGTAGAAGTTCGTCTGTTGTGGGAGAGGTTTCCTAGCCTCGATTCGCGGTAAGTCAAGGCAAAAGGCAAAAGAGGAGTGTCGAAAAGTCCAAGAGTCAAAGAGTCGAAACGTGAATGGGGAATGGTGATTAGGGCTTCGTAGCGTGCATTGATTTTGCCATATGCAATTGGCTATTAGCCATAGGCCATTTGCCATTTGCCAAAATCTCGAATAGGACGCTATTCGAGATTTTTAACAAACATCATCCCTGGCAGTTGTTTGACCAGGCCCTTCATTTCGAGTCCGAGTAGTGCGTTCAAGATGGGTCCGGTTGGCTGTTCGAGTTGCTCAGAAAGGACATCCAGATACACAGGTTCATGTCCGAGTGTTTCCCACACCTGCTTTTCTGAATCGTCAAGCCCGAGTTCCTGCACAGCGTGTTCTTTCTTTGTGTGCTGGATACCGAGAGACTCCAAGACGTCAACCGCGGATGTTACGGGAATTGCCCCATCCTTGATCAACAGGTTCGTACCACGCGACGCCTTGGAAAAAATATTGCCGGGGATAGCAAAGACATCTTTGTTCTGGTCTAGTGCCCACCGAACAGTATTCATGACACCACTTTTTTCTTTTGCTTCGATTGCAACAACTGCCTTTGAGAGCCCTGAGACAATGCGGTTCCGTTTGGGGAAATTCTGCG
>DAOVBK010000013.1 GCA_030670605.1 Candidatus Stahliibacteriota bacterium | reverse complement strand
GCGATCTTTGAGGCGGCTGCTGAACTGATCAAGGAAGGCAAACACCCATATCCAGAAATCATGGTCCCGGTTGTTGCCGAAGCCAAGGAACTGGAAGCACAGAAAGCACTCGTCATTGAAATCTACAAAGACGTGTGCGCGAAGTACGGTCTTAAAAAGATAAAGCATCTCTATGGGACAATGATTGAAATTCCACGCGCATGTCTTGTCGCCGATAAAATCGCCGAGACCGTTCAATTCTTTTCCTATGGCACCAATGACTTAACCCAAATGGGTTTCGGGTTCTCCCGTGATGATATCGGTGGATTCTTACCAGACTATATCAAGAAAGGATTACTTCCCCGAGATCCGTTTCAGAGTATTGATCAACCAGGTATTGGTGAACTCGTGAAGATCGGTATTGAAAGAGGACGCAGTACCAAACCGAAACTTGAGATCGGCATTTGCGGCGAGCACGGTGGTGAACCCACATCAGTGCACTTCTGCCACCACGTTGGTATGGACTATGTATCATGTTCCCCGTTCCGTGTGCCCATTGCCCGGCTTGCTGCTGCTCACGCGGCACTGGAAAAAAAGAAGAAGAAAAAGAAATAGGGAATGGTGAATAGGAAATCGTGAGCAAAGGATGTAAACAAAATAACAGTCGTCGTTAGCGCCCGATTGCAGTAGACACGTAGATCAACACAGACAAGTTTGTCATAACAAGGCACACATACGGCTTTTCAAAGGTGATGGTGTGTTTGTTGCTTACTAATCTTTCTCGGCGAGTTTGGTCTTGAGTTCGCTGAGCAGCTGCATTGCCTTATCGATCTTACCTTGATCAATGAGCGTACCAATGCGCACCTTGTACTCAACTTTTATGTTTGCATCACTGTCAGCACCGAGGCTGTCCAGTTCGAATTCATGCATACCTGATGTTCTGAATTCCCTGATCGGTTTCTCGAACTCTGTGATGTCTGCGACTTCTTCAGCGTCGCTCGCTCTCTGTGAGGGAGAGAACTCCCGCACTTCTATATCGCTTGAGGAGTCCTGCACGACATCTTCAGGTTGTTCTTTTGACGTTTTCTTTTTTATCAGTGCATCGAGAACTGACTCGTCCTTTTTTCCCTTCTTCAGCCTATCCAAGATACCCATAATAGAACCTCTCTTTTCTTACAAGAACTACCCTCCGATCTTGCCCTCTTTGTAGAGTTTGATAGCTTCGTACGCATCACGATTCGCCGGATCGATTTCAAGTGCACGCTCGAACGCCTTTATCGCATCGTCAAAATTCTCCAAATCAATGAGCGCCTTACCGAGATTCGCATAGGCACGCGCATAGTTGACATTCTTCTTTAGCGCCTCCTGGAACGAAACGACTGCGTCATCAAGCTTTTTCATCTTAAGATACAAAAGGCCTAGATTGTTATGAATCTCCGCAAGGTCAGGTTCTATTTTCAGTGCTTCCTTGTAGATTTCTTTGGATTCGTCGAATTTGCCGAGTTCTGTAAGCAAGAGCCCCTTCAAGTTGAGATACTCTGAGGTCTGTTCAATCTCCAGTGCTTTGTCGATTTCATTCAATGCGAGTTCGTAGTTGCCGCGATAGAAGTAGAGGGTTGCGCGATCAAAATGGTCAAGCCCTTCTTTCTTCTCTCTGAGTTTCTGCTCTTCCTGGTAACGTACGTCTTGTCTGTCGAAATAATCCTTAATGTGTTGGAGGATCGTCTGTGTGTAATCCGTAAGTTTCTCCTGACGGTCAAAAGAATCTTTGAATTCGCTCTGTATCTCGGTCGTCATGTCTCCGATCTTTATATTCAAGCCACCGAATTTCTCTGCAAGACTCGAGATATCTGCAAACGTCTTCTCATACTGCTTTTCCAGTGCACCGATTTCTGTTTTCATCTCTCCGATTAGGTCATGTACTGAATCGTGCATACCTGTGCCGACCTCTTCCACACCCTTGCGCATACCCTCGGCAAGACCTGCTATCTTGCCGAGTGATTCAACGTAGTTGTTATTGAGATCACGCATAAGTGCACTTACCGTCCCGAGGTTCTCGGATGATTGTTTGAACAGTTCCTCTAATTTGGAAAAGGCAACCTGCACATTATTCAATCCAATGGTCTGTCCCTCTTTGAGACCTGCAATTTCGGATTTAACATCACCAAAATACGCGCCAAGATCATTCTTGAAGCCTTCAATTGTTCCAACTGTATGTGACTCTAGATCCACCATCTGAGCCCTGATGCCACCACCGATATCCCGAAAACCATTGAGCAATGCCTGGAAATTCTGTTCCTGCACTCCGGCTGCATCTGCGAGTACAGAACGCAGCTCATCGAATTTGGATGATATTCCATTAAGTGCAGAGAGACTCTCACTCTTCACTCCCGCAATCTCCGACTGCACGAGATCATTCATGCTCGTCATCCCGGTAACGAGCGTATCGAGCTGGTTAAGCTTGGACAGTGCTTCCTGATTCGCTTGGCTGAGATTCGACAGTGCCGCTTGATTTGCTTGACTAAGGTTTGACAGCGCTTCTTGATTCGCGGAAATGTGTCGATTGATCGCGGCAGAAATGGCGTCTGAGCCAGCTGTACTTGCACTAAGGATTGCTTCCTTCAACGCTCCCAGCTGTTCATCATAATCTGTTTTGAGCAGCTCGAATTTGCCACTAACCGTCTCAATGATGCGATCAAAACCAAGCACGATGACTTCGTTTTGTTTCTTCAGAAGGTCGAGGCGGCCGAGGAGTGGTTCTTGAAGTGCTTGCAGACTCGTGGATACTGCATCAGAAAATGCCTTTGTTTGTGCCTTAACTGCATCACGCACTGACTTGAGATTGCTCTTCATGTCATCAATGAGAACACCTGTTTTCATATTCGAGGCAAGCAGTGAACACAGCTTCGTTGCGCCATCGTATACCATACATTCATTCTTGATACATTCTTTAATCTCGATGTCTTCGCCAATCTTCTTCCCGTTATTGTCGTACATATCTTTTCTGACTATCAGAAAGGGACACTTCATCAACTCCTCCCTTCAACAAAATATCTTCCCTTTGCCAATCTTCTCTCCTGCGCACGTTTTTCATATGTGGCGATGCGTTGTTCCATACCTTTCACTCCTGTTTGTCTAAGTACCAGTGCAGCTGCTTCATATGAACCCAACGCGTCATAGATATCCGCATATGTCGGTGCGGTTTCTCTGTCGGTAGGCAAATCCTTCATGATCTCGAGTGCATCAATCGGACGACTCTTCATCAGGTAAACGCGCGCTTTCAGCAATGTGTGCCGCTTCCGCACTGAATCATTACTTGGTGTGAACTGAAGCTCTCTTTCAGCCATGTCCGGTTGATCCATGAGAACATAGAGATGTGTTCTATCGAGCCTGTCTTCATCTGTTTCTCCTTGCGTCAATTCTAGTTTCTCTACAAAGTAACGTGCGCGCGTCTCTTTGATCAGACGGTAGATAGCCGCTCTATCCCCCGTCGTCCGGAGAAGTTCAGAATAGAGTTTAATGGCATTGTCAGCATCACCCATTTCATAGAAGACATGCCCTTTCTTCAGAATGATTTCTTCATTGCCATGCATCAGTTCCTGTGCATGTTCGATTGCCTCGAGCGCCTGTTCATATTTTTTCTCATGCATGAAAACGCGATACAGCAGTAAATGTGCTTCACTGATCTTCGCATTTTTCTGCAATATATGGTGTAATTCACGGACGATCGCATCTGCAAAGGATGCGTTCTTTGTGAATAAATCATCAAACAACGACAGGCTCTTTGCCGTATCGCCAACTGCGGCGTATATTCTGCCAAGGAACAAAAGCAAAACACCCTGTTTGTCTTTCACTCCTTCCAATTCAGAAATGACATTTGTTACTTCTGACGGCGCGATCTGCAGCAACTCTTTGTATACGTCAATCGCCCTGCCCTGCTCAGATTCGTCCGTGTATATTTTTCCAAGCACAAAATACGATGGCACATGCTGTACATTCTCCTCCTGAATGCGCCCGATGAACTCTTTTGCCCAATCGTTTTCTTGAGACACTGAAACCACAACCTCCTTGATCAAATCGAGAGCACCTTCCAGGTTGTTATAATTGAAATACATCTCAGCAAGACCCTTGCGTGATTTCACATCATCCGGATTCTCTGCACAGATCTTTTTCATCTCAGAAATAGCGGGCTCCCGATACTCCTTGGCCTCTGCCCGGGCTTTCATATAGTACAGCACAGCGGAATCGGTTAACCCGGCAAGCTGATATACCTTTGCGAGCGAAAAATGAAGAAGCGGTGAAGGCGTAGTCTCTGCCAATCGTTCAAAGAGAGGTATGGTGCGTTTCGAGAGTCCAGTATCGAGTTCGCAGGATTGCAGCAGGTGTCTGATGGCATCATCATAACGATTGAGCGTCAATTCAATGCTGCCAAGTGCAAACATTACCAATGGATTCGCCACTGCTTTAGTGGACAGTGCTTTCATTGCCTCGAGAATATAATCTGCTCGCGCAGGAAGTATCCGGACTGTGAGAAGGTACTCTTCAACTGCTTCGTTGATACGATTTGCTGCGCTCAGCGCCCTACCTCGTGCAAAATGGGCAGGCACATTGCTTGTGTCGATGCTGAGGATTTTATCAAGATAGTTAAGTACTTCATCGGAACAATCAACCGACCCGTCCAGCGATAACATGAGTGGACGTACTGCATCAGTCAGGTTTCCTTTTTCGACAAGCGCCTCACCCATCTTGAGTTTGAAGTACTGTGACTCTTTGCCCAAGACTTCAATTGCCCGTTTCGATTCTTCAATCACTTTATCCCAAATCTTCTGTTCAAAAAACGTATCAACGAGCAATGTCCGTACTTCCCTATCCTTTGGAAATGATTTCAGCGCATCATAGAATTCATCAACGATCTTGAAAAATGTTTTTGGGTCAACCTTCTGTGCTGTTTTAAAAAACTGAGTTGCAATCTCAACCTCATTCTCCTTCATGAAGATCCGCGCTGCTGCAAGGAGAAGAGACACTGCCTGCGGGCGTTCCCGAATGACCTCGATGAGCGCCCTCTTCACCGTGTCTTTGTTTTCGGTCTGTTCATACAGCCTTTCAAAATTCTCGACCGATTTCTTATATTCTCCTGCAAAAGCAAGCCCCCGTGCAAGAGTGAGCTCACCAACAAAGGGTTCTACCTTCGTGTACTGCTCATATATCGGCAGTATCTGTTGTCCGAGCTCGGGTCGTTGATTAACAATGGCATCCAGTGTTGGGAGCAACAGTCCAGTACTATCGGGGTGTTCTTTTAGGTGTTGTGTCAACAGACCGAGCGCCCTGTCCGCTTCGTCCCGTGCAACCATACTCTTTGCTTTAAGATTCAAGTACTCGACGTTGTCAGGATACTCTTGATGCAGCACATCAGTGGCACGGTACACATGTTCATATGAGCCCCTATCCATGAGATTTTCAAATACAACCAACGCATTGTCGTGATCACCTTTATGGGCGTAACACAAACCAAGTAGGTTGAGTGCTTCGGGATTATCAAGCTCCTTTTCCAGAATGCTGTTTAGATTGACGAGGTAGTCATCATAGAGAGCGGGATTTGCCTCATACGCCTTCTTAATAACACCAACCGCTGCATCCTGATCATTCTGTTTCAGGTAGACTTGAACCAGGCTATCGATGACCTCGGGATTGTTTGGTTCCCGTTCAAATGCCTCCTTAAACTTCATGACAACCGTTTCGTGTTCGTCAGGTGCTATCTCAAGAATCTTTTCATATTCTGCAGTCGCCAGAGAGATTCTATTTGCCGTTACGTATGTATCCCCAAGTGCAAACAATATCTTGATGTCTTTGGGATTAATTCTCTCGAGTTCCCGTAAGCCTTTTATGACATCATCAACTTTCTTTGTGTCTTTTTGTAGTATATCAAGGAGACGATCGGTCGACGCAGCAAGATCTCCCTTCTTGATATACAGATCAGTTAGAAACTGTGTAAATGATGCCTCGAGATCCTTCGGGGGTGTTGCTGAACTGATCATAGCAATAAGTGAATCAACACTATCAGGGAATTTTTCAGCAGCCCGTTGTGCCTGCACCAAAGCAGCATTATGCTCCTGAGTTGCCAGTTGTACCCTGATCAGAAGTTGTACTGCATACCAGTCGTTGTATCGCTCACGGCAGATTATCTGTGCCCACTTAAGCAGTTTCTGTCGATAGATCTCTATGTCAATCATCGGATCAATCGCCTCGAGTGCCTTTTCGCCATCCCCAACATAGAACTGAAGTGTTGCAAGCACAACCATCTGTTCACAGTCCTTCGCAGATACAACTTTTTTATCATCGAAACTTTGCTTGATTTTTTCAAAACGGGTGATGAGCAGTTTCGTCTCGCGCTCACTCAGATTTCTCAACGTCTTCATCAATTCCTCATAGCGTTCTTGTTCAATGTACAGCTCAAGCAAGAAATCAGCAGAATCAATGGACGGATGTTGAAAATACAATTCTGAGAGAATCGCTGCAACTTCATCAGTCCTTCGAGGAACAATCGCCTTAACCTGACGCAGCGTATCGACTGCTCGCGTTCTTTCTTCTATTTCGAAATAAAGACGGGCAAGGGTAAGATACAGATCGAACGAATCTTCACCGTCGGTCTGATTGTTTTCGAGTATTTTTATAGCCGAACCAACCTTACCCTCTTTAACGTACTCATGTGCTTTCTGTAGACCTTTCTGTGGATCTTTCGCACCACTGAATATCTCAAACATTTTCTACGTTACCTGCTGGATGTCTCTGTCACCACTGGACAACACTTTGTTTTCTGCATAATGTAGCTATTTCTGAAATGCTCAGCCTGGTGCACTAAGCCGGTATGTTAGAACGTTTTCGCAATAGAAAAAATACCCTTGAGTTGTTCATCTGTTTTCCGCAACCGGGCTGACAGTGTCTTGGTGAAAACCCACAGCAGCTTGTATGCCATGCCTGTTTCTTGGGCAAGCAGTTTGCGGAATTGTTTCTTTTCAATCAGCAAGAGAATCACGTCCTCGTTGGCAATAGCAGAAGCCGAACGTGGTGCATCATCGATGAGCGCCATCTCGCCAAAATATTCACCCTCTTTCAGTACTGCCAGCGCCTCTTCGCCGACTCCCGGTACGATTGTCGAAATACGAACACTGCCTGAAACGATGAGATAGAAGGCATCGCCAATATCACCTTCCTTGAAGATCATCTCATCCTTCTTGACCATTTTTTCCTGGGCAATGGAGATGAGCGTGTCCATCTCACCTGGTGTCAATTCACGGAAGAGGTATACTTGGCTCAGTGCATCGGATTGTTTCACCGAGCCTCCATCGCGAGGCGACATTTTTCGCCACGTTTGATTGGAGCGGGTTCTCGTTCACTCAATAGCAATCCAATCGATGCTTTTTCAAATACCTTGACAATTTGAATCCTGCCGATGTCGAAATCAGGCATCTCTTTTCCGCTGACCTTTTTCTCCTGATACACTGTGTACACATCACCGACAGCAGTACCATTCATCTCACCCTGGTCAATGTACACGATAGCATGCGGCGGTGCCATTTGTTGTATTGTCCTGACCTCGACGACGTAACCTTCAACATCCTGTTCAGTCTCCACAAGCTCGATAAGGTCTACAGCCTCAACTGACTCATACAGCATAAGATGATCACCTTTTTTTATGATGTCATATGAAGCAGTCACCTTGCACCGTGAGCCATCAGTACCGACTGCTTCGACATGCGCTACGCCGAGTATGATAACTTCTTCTCCCAGAACGTCGCCTGTTCGTGGATGTTTCAGTGTCCTGCCTGAACGATATATTGTCAGCATGTCACCTTCGGCAAGATCTACAGATCGGTCAATGTATATCGTCTTGTATGATGTGATCATCTTCTGATCAGGTGGTTCAGTACCGACGATCTGTGCCCAGGGCAACATCTTGTCTGCAACGATAAGTCCTGCACGGTGTACCATCTCCGCACTAAAGAGCTTCGGTTCTGGAGTAACAACAGATATAACCTCTGTCGCCTCTTTTTCAGGAGGAGGCGTCGGTGCAACAACTGGTGGTGCATATCCAGTTTCCTCTGGTGGCATGGCTGCTATGCCCTGTTCTGGAGAGGGGGGAATGACGAACTGCTGTTCCGGATAAATCCAGTGCGGGTCTTCGACTTTTGCCAAGTTGGCCCGCCAGACATACGGCCACAAAAATGGATTCTGGTAGTAGTAACCAGCAATATCCCAAAGCGTATCACCTTCTTTTACTTCGTGTGTTGTCTCCTGTGCAAACATTGAGACAAAAGCCACGAGGATGAGCAATTTTTTCATGTATGCCTCCTTTTTTGATCAACTAAGGCTTGCTTCCTCCGTACGCAACCACAATAGTACATCTCAACGCCCTTCATACCTCCATCTCCCTAATAAATTTCTCACGCTGATCACGCGATCATCAAACTTGAAAACACGTGCTACACGTGGACCAATACCTGATGTGATCTCGTAGACAATAGTATGGGATTGCTGAGCACATTC
Organism: Candidatus Stahliibacteriota bacterium; assembly: GCA_030670605.1. Lineage (GTDB taxonomy): Bacteria > Hydrothermota > Tepidihabitantia > SM23-42 > SM23-42 > DAOVBK01. Next base: position 4,852 of record DAOVBK010000013.1, on the reverse strand, counting down.
CTCAGCCGTAATTTCTGCCTTACCATCTTTGCCTATGATGGTAACGATGTCGCCAACAACAACACCCCGTATGCCGGTTACATCAACCATCATAAGATCCATACAAACAGTTCCGATGATTGGCGCACGTTTTCCTTTGATGAGAACTGCGCCTTTGTTTGAAAGTGCACGAGGATAACCATCACCATACCCAATGCTGACTGTCGCAATAGTACTTCGCTTCTTCGTTCTGTAGGTATGTCCGTAGCTCACCGGCGTATCCTTCCCAACGTTCCGTACGTTTACCACTCTCGACTTCAGGGCCATAACAGGCGACAGGGTTCTTGAGTAACGAATCTGTGGTGATGCGGTGAGCCCATAGAGTGATATTCCGGGTCGGACAAGATTGAAATGTGAATCTTTGTGTTTGAAGATTCCGCTCGAATTGGCGAGATGAAGATAGGGCGGACTGATTCTGTGCTCACGCAGCTTTCTCATCAGCTGCTGAAATTCTCTGATCTGCTTCTTTGTGAACGCACCATCTCCATCGGCCAAAGGAAAATGTGAAAAGAGACCTTCAATTTTAATCGAGGAAGACCGCTCTATCTTGGTAATTGCATCAACTGCTTTGTCATATGGAATTCCCGTTCGCGTCATCCCGCTATCGATCTCAACGTGAACGAGCATGGGCTTTCTCAATGCCTTGACTTTTTTTGCCAAGATATTGAAAAATCTCATCTCTGAGATGGTTGGAATAAGATCATACTCAATGATTGTTGCAATCTGGGAGTATAAAACCGGACTCAAAACGAGGATTTTAGAACCAACACCTGCCTGTCGTAGTTCAACACCCTCTTCGACACTCGCAACGCCAAACATACTCGTGCCTTCAGCTTCAAGCATACGGGCGACCTCAACTGCACCATGACCATAGGCATCAGCTTTGATCGCAGCCATTATCGTTGCTTTGTTTGCTCGCTTCCGGATTGCTTTGTAATTGTTGATAAGTCGATCAAGATATATCTCTGCCCAAACTCTTCCTTCAGTGAGCATCATTAACAAAAATATATACACATTCATAAAAAAATCAAGAGGAAATTTCTATTTTGTTAAACGAATGGTTAAACTTTGTGGTCTTTAGAGTATGGAATGCGACTCAATTTTACGGTACATACCTTCTTATGCGTTTGAGCTATCTGATAATCATTGCATCGCGTTCAGGACCAACTGAGATATATTTCACTGTCAGCCCGGTATAGTGCTCGACAAGCGAAACATATTCTCGCGCCTCTGACGGAAGCTCATCAAACGTCCTAATCTTCGAGATGTCGGTCTTGAAACCTTTAATCTCCTCATAGACTGGCTCGAGTTGGTCGGCAATGAACGGGTCAAAATCTTTCGCGTTTGTGTAACCCACTGCGATTTTGATTTTTTCAAGATTCTTCAGTACATCAAATTTCGTAAGACATATCTCTGTAACGCCATTCAGTCGTGCTGAATATTTCACCACTGATGCATCAAATGGTCCGCACCTTCTGGGCCTACCTGTCGTAGAACCATATTCCTGACCGTCGTTGCGCAGTTGTTCGCCAAGACCAGTTTCACTTTCTGTCGGGAATGGACCAAAACCAACCCTCGTCGTGTACGCTTTTGTAATACCGAGCACACTATCAATATATCGCGGCGCGACGCCGAGACCGATGCTTGCACTCCCACATAGTGTGTGAGACGACGTGACATACGGGTACGTCCCAAAATCGATATCCAGCATTGTACCCTGCGCCCCTTCGAACAGGATATTCTTGTTGTTTTTCACCGCCTCTGCGAGGACGCGCGAATCATCGACGACCATCGGACGAAGGCGTTCAGCATACGCAAGGTATTGTTCATAGATTTCGCTGTCAGACAACGGCTCTGCATGATAGATTTCCATGAGCATGAGATTTTTTCGGGAAAGATTGGTTCTCAGTTTTCCCTTAAAAAGCTCAGGTGTAAACAAGTCGCCGAGCCGAATGCCAACCCGTGCATACTTATCTTCATACGCAGGACCGATACCCTTCCTGGTTGTACCAAGTCCCTGTTTTGTTTCCTCCCGAATCTTGTCGATGAGAATGTGGTAGGGCATAATGAGATGACAAAACCGTGATATCTTGATACGATTATCTACATCTGATGCATACTTCTTCAGCGCTGCCAATTCGTTGAAGAACACTGCCGGATCGAAAACGCAACCCGCGCCTATGACACCAACGCAGTTCTCATTAAGAAGACCACTCGGTATGAGATGAAAGATGACCTTCTGATTTTTGTAGTGTACTGTGTGACCAGCATTCGTACCACCCTGAAAACGGGCATCCACATCGAAATCGCGTGCCAAGTAGTCAATAACCTTACCTTTACCTTCGTCTCCCCACTGTAATCCACCAATTGCAAGTTTCATAATCTAGCTCACTCCACTCAATTCTACATACTGAACGTCAAAAGTCAATACGGTTTAGTTGGATAGTTACATTGTTAGATGGTTAGATTGTTAACAATACAACCATCCAGCTATCCAACCATGCAGCGCTCTTGACACTATTACTTTTTTAAAGTAGTATTAGACATAGATTGGAGGTTGAATTGTCCACATTATCCGAGAAAATCAAGAATCTCATCGACCAAATAGAAAAAAATAACAGTTGGCGTCAGAGAGAATGCATTAACCTCATACCATCTGAGACAACACCGAGCCCATTAGTGAAATTGTGTGAGATATCTGATCCCTCTGGCCGGTATGCAGAACATCGAACCATGAAGGGAAAAGAAATATATTTCTATCAGGGTATTGAATTCATTCGGGACGTAGAAAAGGAACTCAGACAGGAACTTGCTGCCTATTTTGACTGTCCACGAATAGAACTGCGACCGATAAGTGGACAGATGGCGAACGAGGTTGTCTTCAAGGCAATGGTGAGATTTGTCAACCGCAGTCGCAAACAAGGCGAACCGTTCCGTCGACTTACGTGCGTCATGAATAATGAACTCACAAAAGGTGGCCACTTGAGTTCGCAGCCGATGGGGGCACTCTTCAATTACGTAGAAGAGGATCCTCAAACGGGAAAGGAAAAAGTCGTCAACTTCCCAGTACGAAAAGACTGTCTCTACAAAACAGATACGAATGCGCTCGTAAAACTACTGGAAACGGAAAAACCAGAACTTATTGTCTTTGGCAAAAGCATGTTCCTCCACAAAGAGCCTGTTCAATTCGTGCATACTATCGTAAAAGATTGGGACCCGCGACCAGTCATCATGTATGACATGGCGCACGTGCTTGGGCTCTACGGTGTCTTGCAGGAACCGTTCAACGACGGTGCTGACATAGTGACGGGCAGTACGCATAAGACCTTTTTTGGTCCGCAACGAGGCGTCATAGCCTCTACGATCACCAAGGAAAGTACATTAGCCAAGCTATGGATTGATATAAAGGGCCGAGCATTCCCGGGGTCAACCAGTAATCACCACCTTGGAACACTGCTCGCACTCCTCATGGCAACCTATGAGATGAATGCGTTCAAGAAAGAGTACCAGGTGCAGGTGAGAAAAAACGCGCGCGCATATGCCAAGGCGCTCAACGAACGTGGCATCGATGTCGAAGGTGATGCAACAGAAGGATTCACAGAAACACATCAGGTCGTCATCAGGGTAAGCACCCATGGTACAGGCAACGATATAGCGCAGAGACTTGAAGAGAACAATATCATCACGAATTACCAGGCATTGCCAGATGACGAAAGCTTTCTCGAGGCGAGCGGTATCCGTATGGGTGTTCAAGAAATGACGAGATTCGGCATGAAAGAAAAAGATTTTGAGATTCTTGCCGAATACGCTGCTGATGTCATTGTGAAAAATGCGTCGGTCAAAGAGCACGTACGAAGATTGAGAGAGCAATTCTTGCAAATGCAATACTGTCTCAGTCTTGAAGAAACAGCGCCACTTGTTTTCCGAATATTCGCAAGCATTTTTCCTCACGAAGAATTACTGAAATCATTTTCCAAGAATATCACATAGGCACTAAAGAATAATAGCGCTGCGCAGGCGGACGTCGTTCATGATGCAAACATCAATGATCCTTGCGTACAGCGTTCTATCAACAACAATAAGGTAACATGCGGGCACTACTCGTCAATCCATGGATTTACGACTTCAAGGCATTTGATTTCTGGAACAAACCACTTGGCCTCATCATTATTGCACGCATGCTTAACGAATACGGTTTCTCAGTTGATTTTATTGATTGTATGGACCGACGGAGTCCATTCTTCACAACGGCAACGAAAACTGATGTCTTTGGTCGAGGGAAATACTACTATGAAATCGTTGATCGACCCCCGATATTCCGCACTGTTCCCCGACATTACAAGCGGTATGGGATTCCAAAGAATGCATTCGTACACGCGCTCGGAAACGTCGATCCTCCCGACATCATTCTTGTAACCTCAGCTATGACCTACTGGTACCCGGGTGTTTTCGAAGCGATACGAATCCTCAAAGACCGTTTCCCCCGTACACCTATTATACTCGGCGGCATCTATGCGACACTTTGCGAAAAACATGCCCGCACATATGCTGGAGCGGATATGGTCGTTACAGGATCCGTCGAAAAGAAACTGCCGAGCATACTGAAGGAGTTGAATCTCATAGATAATGATATCATAGAAAAAAAATTCTGCGTACCGGATTTCTCAGTCTATCGTCAGCTTCACTATGGCGTCATCCTTACCTCCCGCGGCTGTCCGTTTACCTGTACGTATTGCGCAACCCATGTCCTGTGCCCGGATTTTGATGTAATGCCAAACAGCGCTGTCTTGAAACAACGCGATTACTTTTCCGG
>DAOVBK010000125.1 GCA_030670605.1 Candidatus Stahliibacteriota bacterium | reverse complement strand
AATAGAAGGAGATACCACGGTTGATGTATTCCCTGATACCCCACCGCTCGACTTCAAAATCGGCATCGGTCGATTTAGACAACGCAGAAACCTGACCCGTCTTGAGATATATATCACGTTCGATGTTGAGGACACAACCGGTCTCCGCTTGATCCGTACGGTTCGGGTGCGGGATATGTATGATAGCCTTATTGGAGAACAGAATGATCTGCTCGTGCCTCAGGGGAACGCATCAGGGACATTCTTTGATGAGGTTAATTTCTGGCTCAAACCTGATCAGTATCGCTGCGAAATAGAACTTGTTGATATGACGAACAAAAAAATTGGGACGCGGGAAACAGTGGTTAGTTTTGTTGATTATCAAGATGATGCCAAAGAAATAAGTGATCTTGTGCCGGCAAAACTCATTGATGATGCGTTTACCCATGAGAAATTCCATAAACCAGTGGGTCGTGTTATTCCTCTGACCGAAACAGTTGTCCCTGTCTTCCAACCGTTTTATTTCTATGCAGAGGTATATAACCTGGAGACAAAAAACGGTTTACATCAGCTGAGTACGACATATGAAGTAACGAACAAAGAGAAGATGCGCCGGGAAGTAGTCGATGTGATGATTAGGGATTACGTCGAGCCAGGTGATATTGCATTTCTTGCAGCAGAGTACCACCCGATGGACTTAGCTCCAGGTCACTACATTATTACGATGCGGGTAAAGGACATCTTAAGCGGTAAGGAGCGGACGGCAATTAGCGAGTTTGAACTAAAACCGCCGTACTAACAGTACTGACCGGGTTACGAAGAAAACCCGTGTTGCGCAAGTGCTCCGAGACTGCAGACAAGCCTGAGGATACGGTAGAATTCAAGTATATCACTTGCTTTGTAGACAAGGCTCCGTGCTGCTGTGCGCTTTATTCCCGGTATCAGCTCGGCATAGTCAGCGATCAGAGTATTTGACAATTCAAATTCAGCGCGCACCGGTGGGCGAAACGTGAACGGCTTCAAACGCGTTGTTTTCTTTATTGCTTTCGCCGCCTTTGTTTCGATTTCTTTTTGCACATCGCGCGGATGCCGGCACTGTGCGGAAAAACGTGAAATGCCATATTTCGTAGTGACTGTTTCGACACTCTGACCAAAGAATTTTTTCACTTCTTTGACGAGACAGTCATCGCCCGTCACCAGTCCGACTGGTACACCATAGTAGCCAGCGACTGCTGCATTGATTGCTGTTTCACCAACATAGGTTCCATTGATTTTAATCCCGTAGACGCTTGAGCCAGAATAGGTATGGTCCATGCCAGCCTTGTGTGTTCCTGCCATCGCATGATACCCAATGCAGAATAGCACATCATAGTCACTGCATATGCCTTCGACCATGTAGTAGGGTCGTGGTGTTCCTTTGACAACAGTGACCCCTTTCTCTAGTTTGCCAATGATCAGGTTTTCGCCTGACGCGTGTGCATCACAAACAACAATTTCTTTGATCTGTGTGGCTTGAGAGATACCTCTGATCGCCGCGTTTATCTCTTCGGTTGCATTTTCGCGCGCCTCCCTGAGAGCCGTTGCATTTTTTTGCACCTCTTTCCATGACGAAATACCACTTATTCCTTCCAAATCAAAAGAGATAAAAACGCTGAATTTCTGAGGCATTTGTGATTATATAGTCGTCCATACTGTTGTCAATGTTCTTGACAGAAAACGGATATTCAATACAATTAAGTATGGGTAACGTTGAGATACCAACAGGCTATGTTGTCAATGTCGTTCTCGGGCTTATGATTGTGACCATTATGGTTACTCTGATTTCGGTGTTGCTCGGTTCGCTTAGGAAAACAAAGGCTTTGAACCAACTTGAGATTATGACGGATGAACTCGACCGGCAGCGTAAAGAGAATATTCGCCTGCAAGATGAACTCAAACGCATTATTTCAATGGATAAGATTCTCTTTGCCTCGATGATACGCCTCACGTCACGGCTCAACCCGAAGGAAATCGCACGAGAAACCACAAGTCTTCTCGTCGAGTACCTGCATGCTGAGGAAATCGCAATACTGCTTGCTGATAATCGAGCACGACGATTGACCATCGTTGACCAGCGCGGCTTACAGGACGACTGGATCCCGAAACTCGTATACGAACTCGACAATGGAGAACGAAAGGGCAAGGCCGGTGTCTGTTTTGAGAAGAAACTACCGATCGGCGAACGGGAGTCCAGAGTACTCAACATTAAGGAACCGTATCCTGTTTTCAGTCCGACTGTTTGCTTCCCGCTGTTCTATCAAAACAAAAGTTTTGGCGTCATTGCGATTACGCGTAAGGGTGATATGACTGAACGGGAAAGAAACCTGATCGGTGTCGTCTCCAGTATTGTCGGTGTTGCACTGAACAATACGCAGAGTTTCGCTGACATCACGTATACTGCACAAACAGATCCACTGACAGAGCTGTTCAACATCGGTTACTTCAAGGAGGTGTTGGCCGACGAGCTCAATCGTGCGAAACGATTTCAGCACGTATTATCTGTAACAATTATCGATCTCGACAATTTCAAATTATATAATGATACGTATGGGCATCAGGCAGGAGACCAGCTACTCGTTCAAACGGCGCGCATATTCAGAAAGCATTTTGACACGACGGATACGATTGCCCGTTATGGTGGCGATGAGTTCATTGTCATGTGTCCAGAAATGAGTAAAGGCGATGTCGCTAAGGTTGTTGACGATTTGCGTCATAGCCTTGAAACATATGATTTCACCCGCGGCACCGACAAGATCAATGTGACCTTTTCTGCTGGCATTGCATCGTTCCCTGATGATGGTATGAATACGAAAGACCTCATCAAATCAGCAGATTCCGCACTATACGATGCAAAGGATGCTGGTAAGAACATCGTCAAGACGTATCAGCCGAGGGTTGAGAAAATTTAATTTCCTTTTGTAGCACAATTCCATGAGACATATTGCTCAAGAGATAATCCGCGCGATATCCCGGTTCAACGCAGACGTCAATCTTATGGAAGTCTGCGGCACACACACCATGGCAATTGCACGTTCTGGGATCAGGGGTATGGTGCCCGAGAATGTGAAACTTCTCAGTGGTCCTGGGTGTCCAGTGTGCGTTACACCGCAAGAGACTATTGATTACGTGATCGCGCTGGCACAACACGAAGATGTTGTTATTACGACTTTTGGCGATATGGTGCGGGTTCCCGGAACAGAATCCACCCTGGAACAGGTCGCGCCAAAGATTGTCTATTCACCACTGGATGCTTTGACCGCGGCGCAGGAATCTCCCGACAAGAATATTGTTTTTGTCGGTGTTGGTTTTGAAACAACATCGCCAACAGTTGCGGCAACCGTCGTGTTAGCACAAGAACGGGGGGTCAGCAATTTCTTTGTTGTACCGGCATTCAAGTTGATACCACCGGCACTCGATTTCATTGCTCGGTCACCCAAGATCAATGTGCATGGATTTCTCCTGCCGGGTCATGTGTCGACGATCATCGGGTCAGAACCGTACAAATTCCTTGCGCAACAATATAAGCTACCAGGGTGTGTCACAGGGTTTGAACCCATTGATATCCTGCAGGGTATTCTTAGCCTTGTACGACAAATCGCTCAAAACACGCCGAGCATCGATATTGAGTACAGGAAAGTGGTAAAGCCAGAAGGTAACAAAAAGGCCCTCGAGATTCTTTACGACGTATTTCATGCCGCTGATGCACGCTGGCGCGGCATCGGTATGATCAAGAAATCCGGTCTTGCATTCAACAAGGTATTTAAGCAGTTCGATGCAACCAAGAGATTTTCCGTCGATGTTCCCGAACCGGTTGAGCCGAAAGGGTGCATCTGTGGTAAGGTCTTGCTCGGCTTGAATTCCCCAGTTGACTGTAAACTATTCGGTACACAGTGTACACCGCTTACGCCGGTTGGACCCTGCATGGTGTCATCAGAAGGGTCATGCGCAGCATACTACAAATACGGCGCACCACCTCACACTACCAAATGACAAAAACAATCACCTCGGCGTTGGTTAACAAACTGGACGCCATGCTATCGCCGTGCCGGCTCTGCCCGCGTGAGTGTCATGTTGATAGATTGCACGGTGAGGTCGGGAGCTGCAATGCAGGATCGATACTTACAATCTCGTCATACCATCAGCACTTTGGCGAAGAGCCACCGCTTGTTGGCAGGCACGGCTCAGGTACGATTTTTCTGGCACATTGCAATCTACATTGTGTCTACTGTCAGAATTATGAGATCAGTCAGCGCGGCATGGGGCATGAAACGACACTTCAAGAATGCAGCCGCATGATGCTCCGTTTGCAGGCGCTCGGCTGTCACAACATCAATTTCGTTACACCGACGCCCTGGATTCCGCAGATCGTTGAGGCGTTACGCATTGCACAAGACGAAGGCTTGCATGTTCCCATCGTGTACAACTGTGGTGGTTATGAATCGGTTGAAACACTGAAACTACTTGAAGGGATTGTTGATATCTACATGCCGGACATCAAGTACGCTGATGATGGGTGTGCCAAGAAATATTCAGATGCACCGCATTACTGGGACGTTGTGCGAAAAGCACTCAAGGAAATGCACCGGCAAGTTGGTGACCTCGTTCTCGACCACGGTATTGCGCAGCGCGGGCTCTTGATCCGGCATCTTGTTATGCCTGAAAATATTGCCGGTAGCAAAGCATGCTTTGAATTTATCCGCAAAGAACTTTCCGAAACCACCGTTGTCAATGTCATGGCACAGTACTATCCAACCCACAAGGCACACAACTATCCAGAGATAAATCGCCGCATTACCGCACGAGAGTACCGTGATGCCCTTGCCGAGCTGGAGCGATGTGGTCTTGTTGAAGGTTTTAGGCAGACCATGGACACCATTGTCCGCGAAATCGTTCCTGAGTGGACCGACGAACTGCGGGAAACGTAGTTCGTACTCGTTAATCGTAAATCGTAGAATTAGAGTCACGACTCGTCATTGCGAGGAGTCCTGCAAGGCAGGACGACGCGGCAATCTCGCAATAATCCAAGTAATAACGTTACAAAAACTGCACGGCAGATTTTGTAACGTTAAGCAATATGGTCTCAAACGGGGCATGTTCCCTTTTCCAGCATCCGTACCCGTCATTGTGACAAAGAGACCAGGAGATTGGGAGACAAGGGGACGAACACCCTCATCTTTGTTCTCTCCTCCGCCTAAGGCGGACAGGCATCTACAGGGAGAGGACATATTTTTACTGTTCGAGCTTACTGCAAGTCTCGAATTCTGTGAGAGGTCGAGAGGTTTTTTGATATTTTCCGC
>DAOVBK010000249.1 GCA_030670605.1 Candidatus Stahliibacteriota bacterium | reverse complement strand
GCAGGAGCCCGAAGACTCCCGCAGGGAGGTATGCAAACACGTTTTTGTGGAATTTAGTGACTTCGGACTACATTTTGGCACCCAACTTCTTGTGTCTGATAATATATATTATGCTTACTACGAATAATCCAATGATTTCGGATGTATCGATTTATCAGCATATTCTGCTTTCTCTACCCTGCTTGACTCGAGTCCGCGTTATGATATAATTCTTTGATGTGGTCCCGTAAGTACAACAAGTGTGTTTCATGTGGTAAGACGACCGAAAGACACATCTCACGCGGTCTCTGCGCTGCATGCTATCACAGAGACATTGAGCGCCGACACAAAAGGCACGTGCGCGTGAGAGGAATCGCTGCCCCCAAACTCACCAAAAAGTACTTGATTGACCAGTACGTACGCAAAAAACGATCACTAAGTGAGATCGCAGAGGATTGTTCCTGTTCCAGGCAGTATGTCCATAAGAGAATGGGACAACTTGGTATTCCAAGACGCAGCCTTAGGTCTGCCAGAAATCTTGCTTTGCGGCAGACTAAAATCAAGGTCGAGAGAATCGACGATGCTGGCGAACAGACAACGGTCGTCTACCATAGAATTACATTTAATCGTAAATTCTTTTCTAGATGGTCGTCCAAAATGGCTTATGTACTTGGAGTTGTTTTCACAGATGGCTGTCTTCACGTTCGAAAACAATCAAGAAAGAGCCTTGTCCGGCGTGTACCACATCTAAGTATGGCTCAGAAAAATCCGGAGCTGCTACTGAAAGTGTTAGCCTTGATGGAATGCAACGCGAAGTTGCATTCCAGACCGAAAAAGAAATACGGTGACAGAGTATCCGGTGCCGTATACTCGTTTGACTTCACCTGCGCCTCAATATATCCAGACCTTCTTAAACTGGGCCTGAGCTCAAAAAAGAGCCTTGATATCGAATTCCCTGATATCCCTGATGAATATGTACGCCATTTCATCCGGGGCTGCTGGGACGGAGACGGGTCTATTTATATCGAAAACCGCACGGGGAAGCTGTGTGCAAGCTTTGTGAGTGGGTCAGAGAAGTTCATTGAGGGTATTCTCAAGGCACTGGAAAAGGCTGGTTTGCCAAAACGCACCATATATGTACGAAAAGGCAAAACACCAAGCTACTACTTTAGATACTGCGGAAAACAGTGTCTTGATCTATGCCATTTTCTTTATGATGATGTGTTATCGACCCAATACTTGGAGAGAAAACACACCATTTTCAAGCGCTTCAGCAAAAGGTTTGAAAAGGACCCAAGAAAACCCATTCAGGCTAGCATGTTTGAGTGAACTCATAGCGCAAATTCAACCATAATCCCGTCATAGAGAAACAACAGACATTCATCTCGCTAAATCCATCAATAGGGAATATTCCTAATGTGAGGTTGTATATATAAATAGAGGGAGGCAATTATGAAGGACCACAAGAAAATGCAGGGTGTCTACTTGAGAGTGGGAATGTTCTCAAGTCTCGTTATTTTCGCTATGCTCTTTTCCTTTGTCCCCTATCATGAACCAAAGGCGTATGAACTCAACGAGGATATTATTGGACTCTCAGATACGATCTTTACGATACTTGACCCAATTGACGAACCACCTCCTCCGCAAGACCATCCTAAGGTAGCAGTACAGGCAGATCCGCAGTATGCGGATAGTGCAGCCACAACCATTCCCAGTTCTGACCTAATCGAGAATCCGATCAATGTCAGACCAAAGGGACCAGACATTGAAATCGTGGCCTATTACCGGCTCGAAGTAAAGCCTCAGCTCGTTAGAAGCGCGAAGCCAGTCTATCCCGACTTGGCACGTCGAGCCGGCATCGAGGGTCTGACTGCCGTGAAAATGCTCATCGATATCGACGGCAGTGTTATTGAGGTTGAGATTATCAAATCAAGTGGCAATACGTTACTGGACCAAGCTGCAGTCACTGCAGCACGTCAGCACCGATTTACACCAGCACGTCAGCGTGACCGACCTGTGCGCGTCTGGATATCGAGACAGTTCGCGTTCCGACTAACCGGATGAAGGAAAGTTGATTGTTGAGAGTGGAGAATTCCATTAGTCTGATTGTCTTATCGTCCTATTGTCTTATTGTCATCAGAACTTCTCGATGCGCCCCATCTAGGATAGGGCTTACTCGAAGAATATTCTATTTACTGTTCGAGCTTGTCGAGAACAATGCCAACGGCGAATGCCCAACGCTTAAAGCGTGCGTGTAGTGGCCGAGTTTACTCTGCGAACTTAGTTGCATTAGTCTGATTGTCCCATTGTCCAATCGTCTTATAGTCACACCAATGATTTGACAATCAGACGATACGACCATCCGACGATACGACTCATTTGAATCCAGTCGAGCTCCGCAAACGGAGTCTGCGGCATAGGTCTGCCTCTCCCCTTTCTATTCTCTTATGCTTAAGTGTTGTTGACAATTGTGGTCCCGTTGCTATAGTCATGCATGGAAAAATTGTATCGCAAAGCACTGTTGCTCGAATATTTCACGGTCAGTTACAACATCATCGAGGCGTTTGTATCCATACTATTTGGTGCCGTGGCAAACAGCATTGCCCGCATTGGTTTCGGACTGGACAGCATTGTTGAATCATTGTCAGGCTGTATCCTCATCTGGCGGCTGCATAAACATGGTACACTATCAGAAGAACAAGAAGAAAAGGTTGAAAAACGGGCACAGCGATTTGTCGCAATCACCTTCTTTGTGCTCGGTGCATATGTTCTGGTTCAATCTATTCGCAATTTACTCATTCAAGAAATTCCCGATCCCTCAGTACCCGGTATCATAATCGCGATTGTTTCTCTCATCGTGATGCCAGTCCTCAGTGCGCAGAAACAGCGAACCGGAAACGAAATCAGCAGCAAAGCACTCATTGCCGATTCAAAAGAAACACTTGCTTGTGCTTTTCTGTCTGTTGCGCTTCTGCTCGGGCTTAGTCTAAATTATCTGTTCGGATTCTGGCAAGCAGATGCTATTGCTGGCATTATCATTGTTATCTTCCTGGTCCGCGGGGGGATTGAAAACTGGCAAGATTCCTTTGAAAAAAATGACTGACTGGCGAATCCAGATAAC
>DAOVBK010000215.1 GCA_030670605.1 Candidatus Stahliibacteriota bacterium | reverse complement strand
AAAGAAATAGCGCAGCATATCGCACAATCGTATATTGAGGGATTCCGAAAGGAAAAGAAAAATCTTGAGAGTAAATCCGTGGTGAGTGTCTATTTTGCCATGGGGCAGGAATCCATTGCGCGGGTGTTGATAAAAGAACTGAAGAAACACGATCTCGAGACAGTGATACTGCGGGTTTCGACGAGTGAAATCAATGAGCAGTATCGATATGACCACCGCTTTGATAATGCCCTGTATCTTGATAAAACTTACTGCCAGCGTTATCAAAAGGAATATACAGATGCATACGACGCGTGCAAAAAAATGCTGGCGCAGTGGTCAGGTCTCGTAGCGATTGGCACATTTGGAAGAAAACCCTTCGCCCCGAAGAACAAGAAAGAGGTACTTCGACTGTCACCCGAGCAACAGAAACTGTATCAGGAGATCATGAGCACTTTGGGGCAAATACATAACAGATACGTACCACAGCAAGAAACGAGTTTTACGCTTGTGTCGTTTCCATCCCCAGAAATCGGCAGTGACTTCGAAGCAATCTTCTCCGATATTGTAGATATCAACACACTTGACTCTCAGCAGTATGAGAATATTCAGCAAAAAATAATAGATGTTCTGGACACGGCTGATTATGTACATGTCAAGGGTAACAACAGAACAGATATTAAAGTGAAGATGCATGATATTACACATCCGAAGAAGCAAACGAATTTTGTGAATTGTGGCGCGGATATTAACATACCTGTCGGTGAAGTTTTCACAACACCACTCCTCAAAGGAACAAATGGCATTCTGCACATCGAACAGACCTACCTCAGAGGACTGGAGTATCGTAATCTTGAGCTCATTTTCAGAGATGGGTATGTCATTGATTACAGCTGCACGAATTTCGATAATGAAAAAGAGAACAAAAGGTATATTGAAGAAAACCTCCTCTTTCCGCACAAGACGCTCCCGGTAGGTGAATTTGCAATCGGCACCAATACGCTCGCCTACGTTATTGCCAAGAAATACGACATACTGCACCTCCTGCCAATTCTCATTATTGAGAAGACGGGACCGCATTTTGCCCTAGGCGACAGCTGCTTTGCACTTGAGGAAGATGTACCTGCGTATAATACATTGAACAATAAGGAGATCATTGCCCGCGAGAATGAGAAGTCAGCATTGAGAAAAACGGATCTGAAAGAAGCATACGTATTCAAACATATAGACATAACCCTACCGTATGAATCAATTGCTTTTATTTCAGCTATTACACATGCAGGTCAAAGAATTGATATAATAAAAGACGGTCACTTTGTGGTGGAAGGTTCAGAGGACCTTAATAAACCGTTTGATACGTAGATAAGGAGTGCATTATGCTAAGATTTAGTTCTGTGCACCAGTTCACGGTTGCTTTGACGTTTCTGCTTTCTGTATGCGCGCCAGTCTTCGGGCTCGAATTCTCAGCCGTGATGAACACTGACATTGAAGGTACAACCACATCGGGAATGATGTATTTCAAAAATGGAAGGTATCGCATGGAAGGAGTGGAAGCAGAAGAAGAATTGATTATTATTGTCGACGAAAGGATAGGCATTACGCGCATACTCTCACCCGAGAAAAAACAATATATGGAAATACCCGTGGGTCACTTGAGAAGCCTGGCAAATGATCCATTCCAAGCGGTCAAACATGCAGCGTTACTCGGTGAACAACGATTTGTGAGGAGTGAACGATTAGAAGGTCATATGTGTGACTACTACAAAATCATAGTGGATGATCAGGAAGTCATGGCGTCGTGGGTGTCAACGACATTGGCATTCCCCGTCAAAATTATCACTATGGGCGAGAAGAGCCGAGCTGTAGAGCTAACGAGCATCTTAAGTAGACCGCTGGAAGATTCCCTTTTTGAAATCCCGCCGGATTACGTGAAGATCTCGGGCAAACAAGGAGAACATACAACACAACCATGGCGTGCAGACCTGACACATTCAATTGCTCGCACGCCACCCTTCGAGAGGCTAATGTTCTCCGAAGACGTACTGAGAATCCCCGTTCGATTCGACGAGATACTGAAAGTCACGGTACGAAATCAAGCGAATGTTCCTGCAGTTTTTGTCGCCGTTCCACTTCTCAACCGTGAGCCAATAAGAGATCCGGCGCAGCATTTACTTGGCGTCGAAAAAGCAGGCAAGGGTATTCAAATGTTCTTTACCGAAACCGAGCGGATAGCAGATGAAGTAGCAATCCATGCCATGCAAGGCACGTTTGTTATTGCCGCTAGCTATATTAATGTGGGTCAAAGGAGTATCGTCTATGCAGGCGACGAGCTCAACGTACCACTCAACCCGGAAAAGGATATTAGTCTCGGTCTCATCAACCTGTCACAGCAAACATTGACATGCTGGGTTACATTCTTTCAGAAAGAAAAGGAGTTGGACGCCAGCATCATAGGTCCTCTTGATTTCAGGACCTTCACGCTCACGCGGGAAAAAGAAGTGAGCCAGAGAGTGTGGACAAGCTCACTGGGCGCTGATCGTATGCTCATACACGCAGACCAGGGCGAGCTTCTCGTTACTGTCTGGCAGTGAATTCGTCCGATTGTCTCATTGTCGTATAGTTGGATTGTCAGAGAATTAATGTAACGATTGGACGATGCGACAATCCGACGATAGGACGATCCGACTAATGTAACTATCCACCCATCTCCTTGACAGTACGTACCGAATTACTACCATTGGTTCATGCTCAAGTCTTTCTACGAACGGGTCATTGATGTCATAAAAAACATACCAGAAGGTCGAGTCGCCACCTATGGTCAGGTTGCACGATATGCCGGCAATCCGAGAGCAGCTCGCCAGGTTGCCTATATACTTCATGCCTCATCTGAAAAAGAAAACCTCCCCTGGCACCGTGTGGTCAATAGCAAAGGCGGTATATCCTTGAAACCACGACGGGGTTATGAATTACAGAAACAAATGCTCGAAAAAGAAGGTGTTGTTTTTGACAACGAGAATCATATTGATTTAGAGAAGTATGGCTGGCTTCCTTGATAAAAAGGAACGGTCATAACGACCTCCTGCGCTTCCTGGATGAACTGGTGGCCAAATAACCAGCACGTAGTAGCTACTGTATCGTACTCGTATATCGTAGCTCGTATTCGTGTGCAGATTATTGCACGATTACGAAATACGAATCACCAATACGGATTTTTTCCACTCTGCGACTCTTTGACTCAGTAACTTTTATACTTTCTACTTCTGCCTTTTGACCTTTGACTTTTTTGCTTTTCGACTTATTCGTTTTGTCGCGAGTACGAACTACGAATCACGCGTACGCCTTAGCTTTTGCCTTTTGCCTTCCACAATTCCCGATTCACCATTCACCAGTTCCCACGCCGGCCTACGCCCGGCTTCAACTGCTGAACCCACGTGTACAGTCATTCCTGCGTTACGTGCTTCATGCTGTGTGAGAACACCTGTTTTCGCCTCATTACTGTATTCAGTCGGATTCCAGGTCGTGTCAGTCGTCGTCACCATCTCATACCCACAACCGCTTTCAATTGCGAAATTTGTACCACTCCATTCTAAGAACAGGTCATCCCAGAGCCAACTCTCAAAGAACTGAT
>DAOVBK010000111.1 GCA_030670605.1 Candidatus Stahliibacteriota bacterium | reverse complement strand
ATCCTCTTTGGTCCTGATTTCCCACTGGTCTTCAGTAAACAGTATATTTCGCGTTTCATCATACTCAAAATCCACTCTGCCAAGCATACATCACCTCACATAATCCTAAACAAAAATCGCATGTTTGTCAACTGATGAGTTGTAGGTAGAAAAATACACCATGCGCGAACATTTGAAAACACTCAGCAAGTCTGCCCTAGATGTGTAACGTACCTGTCGAATCAACGGTGCGATTGTCAGTCATGTTGTACTCAGAATAGCCCTCACGCTTTCTCGTGGTTGCGCTGTGGTTTCAGCGGAATGATAATCCACCCCACAATGTACGCAATGACCACTGGCAACACGCCACTCACGAGTGCAAGAAACACAAAAAGAAGACGTAGGAGTGTGGGATCAATGTCATAGGTCTCTCCTAAACCACCGCAGACGCCTGCGATTCTTCTATTGTCTTGTGAACGATACAGTTTCTTCATAGTTATCTCCACCACTTTTGCCCTTGCTCACTTTCTCCTCTCTCCTCCGGGAAGAGCACTCATCTTCCTTCCATTTCCTCTCCCCACGGGGAGAGGATTCACCCCGTTAGAAACCTAAATCTTGAAGTACGACAGCAACAAAGCAAAGTGGCTTCATAAAGTCCTTATGGTGAGTCACCATCTCTCTGACTGTTTCTAACGGGGTTAAGGTGAGAGGACAAACTCACACCAACTTCTTCGTTACCTCCTCGATATCAATACTCTCTATTTCCTCCATGAACCACTTTTCAACCTCGGGGAGAAATGAACGAATCTCCTGTGGCTTAGTAATAAAGAAAAGCGTACGAAGACGTTTCACAATGTCTGGAGGGAGTTCGTAATCAATGTAATACGTATGAAAATTGTAATGATATGGATTATATTTCATTCGCAGCAGTTCAATGAGTGGTCTCATTGCATAACTCATGTAGAAACTGAGCGCAGTCATGTCATTACCTCGATTGAGTTCCTTGAGCGTGAATACAAGAAACAGCGGAAACGTGGTTCGTAACGTTTCAAGCCTTTTTTTCAATCTCTCCAAGAAGAGCTCAGCATCAACCGAATCATCTTTTATAATGCCGCTCTTGTCAAAATGGACTATTGGTGCACCATGAATCTTGTACTGCAAGAATTTATCTTTACTCGATTTCTTCATTATTGCAATATCGAGAAGCAAAAACGGACTCGCCTTCTTTAAACGGTAGAAAATCTGCGAATGTCCATGCCATGTAGGTTCTGGCAGGCGAAATGTAAGATCACATCCAGAAATAGAGCACACTGTTTTTTCAATTTCACTGACTACTCTTTCGACACATCCATCATCAACAACAACAAAGAGATCGATGTCTGACCACTCATCTATGCGATTGAACGCTGCAGCCCCTGCCTCCCACATCGCGTGCACATAATCGAGCGGCTTCAGTGCGTCAATGAACGGCTCGATGATTGCCTGGCGGGTGACTTTCTCATCTTTCATGCGCCGACTCCTTCCCGTCGAAGTGGATTTTCAGAAACAGTACAATTCCAAAGGCGCGAAATGCTACTATTTGCAACCTGTAGTATTATCCAATGTTTTGTGCCTCTGTCAAGTGTGAGACAGAGGCATCTAGGTTTGAATAGACAGAGTGCTACACGAGTTTTCCAATGCGCGTGAGCCGAAACCCTTCCACCGCCAAAACTTCAATAAATCACTCACACCAGATGTTTCATCGCCTGGGTTCAGCGAAAAGAAAATGAACAGCGGTTTTCCCTTCAAATATTTCGTGTGCAGTGGACCCCAGTATCGTGAATCCCACGAGACATCACGATTATCGCCCATCACGAAGATATGGTCATCGGGCACAACAACCGAACCAAAATTGTCTCTCACGTGTATGCCAAAGAGCTCGGCAAGTTCTGCATTTTCCCACTGTTCCTGGTACGTGGTGCGGTCACATGCGTACGCACGATAGGTCCGCTCATCCGTGGAAATCACATACGGCTCATTCATCTCCTTTCCATTCACATACACGGTTTTGTCGACAATCTCAACCGTATCGCCAGCCCACGCAATACATCTTTTCACAACATTCACGTTCTCGAATGGCGATAGAAATGCAACAATGTCACCGTGTTGTGGTTTTGCACCCCGAATCACAGGAATCTGCTTACCCAGAAGCGGTATCGGGATTTTCACACCGTAGACAAACCTGTTTGTCAACACGGCATCACCAACAAGTAATGTCTCCTCCATTGATGGAGTGGGAATCACATACGCCTCAACGAATGTCGCCTTTAGAGCAAAAACAACGATGATCACGATAAACCACGATGTAATCTCCTTCTTTATTCTTTTATTCATAAGCTTCCCTACATGACGGATCACAAACAGAACCGCCACTATCTACTATACGCCATCAGCCATAGGCCATTGCCATTTTTGCTCAAATCTGTGATTTGATTGCAAAAACGAGCATCCCGTAGCGCGTCAGCGCTATCGGGAACGCCCCGAAGTACTCACTTCTTATACGGTAGCAGTAATTCAGCACAACATTTCGGATTGATGAGCAGGAGATCTCCGTCTTCGCTCTTATCAGCACTCCCTTTGATAAGATTAACCACTTGCTCGGGCCTCAATGACGGTTCCAATGCGAATAGCTTTGCTGCCAGATTTGTTGTATTGGGTGAAGAAACCGATGTACCGGAAGCAGCAAGACGCTCACCATCAGGCAGGTAACTCTCTACTTCATAGCCATTTGCATAGACGTCCACTGTCTCACCAAAACTGGTAAACGATGTAACATCCCCAGCTTGATCAACCGCTCCAACCACAAGGACATTGGGTAAATCAAAGGATGCCGCGTAGTAGTCCTCAAAGGCGGCATCGTCGTTCTCATTGCCTGCGGATGTGACAAAAAGAATCTCTGGCGCATTGCGCATTGCCTCATACATGGCATTTTTCTCAATATCAAACATTTCTCGTGCGAGCTGTGCCCGCTCCTCGGCATCATGTCCTATGCCATGGACTTCCAGAAGTTCTTCCGTACTCCGTAACGTACCTCCCCAGCTCATATTTACAGCACGTACTCCATTGTTTTTGAAATACTCAATGACTTCTTTGTAGTTCTGCGCCATTTTCTCGGACATTTCGATCGTCGGTGCTTCAGGGATTGTACGGTAATCCATCGTGAAACGTGCGACCATGATGCGTGCGAACGGATTGCCGTCCACAGCAACACCTGCGACGTGCGTACCATGGCAGTACAATGCGTATCGTGTCATGTCTTCCAAAAAACTGTTTACTTCGTCCGGTTGTATCGATGCCAGCTTCTGTTTCAACGCTGTCGCTTCGGGACTGCTAATTGCCGCCTGCATATCAAAGAACCCCTTGATCATCGTGTGCATCTCATGAATGCGCTCTTCTGCCTCGGCCATGGGGTATAACAGCTCTGGTGTCTTTTCCTGATCTACCGTATGAGCAATACCGTGTATGTCATCAATATAGCCATTTCCGTCATCATCTTTTCCGTTAATCGTCTCACCAGCATTCACAAAGAGTTGATCTGCGTACACATCGGTATCCACGCCCGTATCCCAAATCGCGACAACAACTGGGTGACAATCTTGTTCTTCTGTAAGCACAACCTCACGGTCATCCCAGATGTTGTCTTTCTCGACCTGGTTTTGTGCAATGTGTTTGCCATAGACTGCCACAATCTCATTCTTGAGCGGTAACACCACGTGCATCATGTAGCGCATGCTGATGACACGGTTAGCCATATCACCACTAATCGTGCCTGAATGTTCTACTGCTGGTTCGAGTTGACTCTGAATAATCCCACGGAGAAAGTTCTCGCTCAAAACCTCCATCCGACCTTTGTATCCCTCGATATCTTCCTGAATCACAAGCCAGGGAAGTTCCTCAATAGCTTTAGCAAGCCGATACGAGAATGTTTCTTTGTAGATTGTCTCATCAGTTTTCCCGACCTCACGTTGTGCTTTGATGATTGAACCGGTGATGAGACCGGTCATCAGTTTGCTGGCGGGTTTATCTTGCAGCTCACGTATCTTGTCGAGGCCGGCAAGGGCTGCATCGTAATTCTCGTCGAGCATGTCGAGTAGAACGAGTGTATTCAGGAAGCTTTTGAATGTCGTCTTATCGTCGATCTCATACGTCTCAATCAGATTTTCGATGTCGGCACGCACCTGTTTGGCGAGAGGAGTAAAAGCCTCCTCAGAGGTAACCAGTTCAATAACTGTGTTTGAAACATCGTAGGTGAACCGTGGGATATCATCGACATTCGTAATCTTCTTCTCGGGTTGTCCATACACAGTGGTTGACAACACAAACGTACACACTACCACAAAAAGCAAAGATCTCTTCATTGTGCACCTCACTACTTGCTGTTTTCTTAAAATCATCAAAAAGCCATTAGCTATTCGCCATACGCCATTTGCCATTGCCATTTTTGCTCAAATCTGTGATTTGATTGCAAAAACGAGCATCCCGTAGCGCGTCAGCGCTATCGGGAACGCCATTTGTCATAGCGTATATTGTCATTCTATTTAGTATTACGTAAAGATGTGGGGAAAAGTTACACCGAAGTGCAAATCAAGCAGTGTCTTGTGTCCTAAGTGTCTATTACTATTCTCCGATGATCTTAATCAGTACTCGTTTCCTCCTCCTGCCGTCGAATTCACCGTAGAATATCTGCTCCCACGGTCCGAAATCCAGTTTACCGTCAGTCACCGCGACAACGACGTCCCGACCCATGAACTGCCGTTTCAAATGAGCATCACCATTTGTCTCGCCAGTACGGTTGTGCTGATACAGCTTCGGATTATGGGGAATATGTTCCTCAAGCCAGCGTTTGTAATCCGCATGCAAACCACTCTCATCGTCATTGATAAAAACACTCGCGGTAATGTGCATCGCATTAACCAGACAGAAACCTTCTTTGATCTTGCTATCTCCTAATGCCTTTTCGACCTCAGGGGTGATATTGAGAAACTCCACCCTTTGCTTTGTATTGAACCACAACTCTTTCCTGTAACTTCTCATAACTCACCTAGTCTTTCAATTGCAGTTCACCGGTGATCTTCACATCATCTTTGATTTCCACTTTTGCAGGCCATGGATCATCGATTTTTACCTTTATGTGTTGAGACGGATATGCACTCCACTCAACGATCTTTGTTTTCACTGGTTCTTTGATCACAATTTCGACCGGTTCATTCAATACCAACTGCATTGACTGCGCATGTTCTTCCTCAGCAAATGCAAATCGTGTCTGCAGCAGTTTATCTGCTGCAAGAATGGTCAGCATCACAGCAATCCACATCAATACAAACCGTGTGGTTCTATCACTGGTCATGTCATCCTCCTATGTATGCGAAGTTACTGTCAGTTTCATGAACCCCTTCTTCACGCCCTTCTGCGTAAGCGTAATATCAATTCCTTTACCATATGCGAGTGCCTGAAAAATACTGCTAGCAAATGTAATCACCTGCTGCCTTTTCCTTGTGTCGACATGAATCAGCAGCTTCTGTCCGCTGATCTCTCCTTGAAGATGCTTGCCTACCACAGTACAAAATCTCTTTCGAGCCATAACATACCTCCTTATAAGAATATAGATGAAACAGCTGTTGTTGTCAACGCCCCGCGTGTAGTTGTATGGTTTCATAGTTGCATGGTTGCATAGTTGTTTCAACTATCAAACTATCGAACAATTAACCATTCACCTATGCCTTCAGATACGAGTACGAGCTACGATGTACGAGTAC
>DAOVBK010000093.1 GCA_030670605.1 Candidatus Stahliibacteriota bacterium | reverse complement strand
CTGATTTCATCACTATGCATCCTCACAAAATAAACACCAGCAGGTAGCGTCACACCGTGATCGTCAGTACCGTCCCAGCTAATCTGCATAGGGCTTGGGGCGTAGGGCAGAGGGTCAAAAGATTTGACCACTCTCCCAGTAACATCGTATATTTTTATACTACCTGCTGAGTGCTGCTTACTGCCTACTGCGTAGCGTATATCTGTTCTGTTTCTAAATACAGACGGATACACTGAAAAGAATGACGTGAGTTCTGCTGACTCGTGTTCAGCAATGCCCGTTGTCGTGAACCGGTAGATGTTTTCATTACACGGGACACGGTGACCTGAAGAACGTATCTGCCAGATGTCACCCTCACCAGGCAACACCGTCATTGAACCATCCATGTTGAACCAGAACACGCCACCGCATACATAGAAACGCTTGTGCACCGAAGGATTGAATGTGTCGCTTGCAACACCAGGTTCAAAACGCCATGAATCAAGGCGGAGCGGATCATAGGCAATCGCCGTGCAATTCGTTGTATCGCGCACCTCAAGGGTCAGCTTGGTTGTATCATCTGTACAGCGCTTCCAGTAGACAATAAAATCAGAACCGCGGAATGACCATTGATTGCCGCCCATTGGTGGCGCCGTACCCATGCTGTCAGCACCCCAGATAAACAGATTACCATCATAGCCGCTTTCGTTCTCAAGGATTTCAAAGTCGATGAATCTGAATGACTCCATGTCTATCTGAATGTTGAACTCAAGCGCAAAGCCATCAATGATCGGCGTGTACACGCGGTGCAACCTCCCATCGTAGAACACCTCCAAAGAACAGTGTTCGATCAACGCGGTGCTTGTTGTCATGTCCCACAGGTCATATTGATAGTACACATCAGGCGGGTCAGCACCCTTCTCAATCGGATGAAAACGGACTTCATACGTATGACCGGTGACATCATTCGGGTCATACAGCAAGCAGTTGAGCGTCAGTGAATTACATCCGCCCTGCACATGCTCAATATCTGCTGCAGGCGGATGGTCATTGACAATGGTTACAGGCAGCAAACTCGAATCGACTGCACACGTATCATTGTCACGTGCAACAACCATGATGCGGTAGTCTGCATTGTGGAAATAGAACGTATACCACAAGTATGTGCCTGTGTTGGGCAGATCGACTGCAACCGTATCCCACTCACCGCCTTCCTGTTTGGCAAAAAGATCAATGGTGAGCACATCACCATCTGCATCATTTGCCCACCACTCAACCGTCACTGTATCCTGTATTGTTCCGGATAACGGTGCAAGGAGGACCACGTCGGGTATACCATTACCGGGATTATTTACCGTGAACAGTGAATCCGAGAAATCCTCGCCAACAGCGATCGTATCATGCACAGTCACACGCATGAGATAGCGTGTGCCATCGGGGTAATCAACCGTATTCCAGTTGTAGTAGTGCACATCAGGTATGGACGTAACGATATCTTCCCATGTGGCGCCGCCGTCACGGCTGCACGATACATCAACAACGAGTGGTGCCCCGGTTGACGAACTGTCAGTCCAGGTTACCTGGTATGTGCCGTCAATTTCTTCTCCACCATTAGGATTGAGTACGGTGATGTCATGGGTCAGGTAATCTGAGTTGTACAGGTTCTGGGCAAGGTCATCATTGGCAAGAAAGTCACTCATGTCTGCGCCGGCAATAACCGCGACCACAACCTTCACCGTATCACCCGGTGCAAAGTCGAACGGACCGGTGCACTGGAGAAAACGCACATCGGTTGCTTGTTCGATCGAATCAAAGGGATGATACTCGCCGGACGTATAGTTGTACCCAGCAATGAGCTGGTAGGCTTCATAGTCAGTGCCCGGGTCTGGCTCACCCTGACCTCCTGTACCAGGATTGTGTGTGATCTTGAATGCGGTGAGTCCGATTTGCTGGTTCAGTGTATCCAGTGGTGATTCGAGGAAATCAAAACCAATATAGCCTGGTGTGTGTATCCACCCTGGCTCATTGAAGTCGGAATCATACGCATAACCGAGGTCACGCGGCTGGTCAAAATCGATCAAGTCATCGGTGGCATCGCCAACATCGGCATCGCAGTTCAGCGATAAGTACGCATGATAGATCGTATCAGGACCATCATTAACAACATAGTAGTTTATGAAAATGAAATCTTCGTAATAATGGTAATCCCATGCATAGCCGACTTGTATTACCTTGAGCAGCAGCGGCTGAGGACAGCGTGACGAATCCTGGTCATTGAAGATAGCATAGCTGTCCTGTTTTGAACGGATGATTGGGTCACCGAGCGGATCACGCAAGGGCCATAGAGCAGTATCCTGGGGGTCATCGGTCATGAGCACGCGTTCATCCGGGTCAGGATAGCCAGGTTCATTCGGTAAATCGCCAGGCACAAATTCACTCGTTGCTGATGATGCATTATAACCGACCGTGACTTTCACCACCATCTCAGTTACCGTTGTCGCAGAACTGTGTCCTAGTGCTTGCGTCTGGGAAAATCCACGGACCAAGCCGTTGAATGACGTGTCGGTTTTGCTGTGATACAATATCAGTTCATCCTCAATGGAAAGCACACCGGCTCCGGCGAACCCGTCAGTAGAATAAACGAAGATGACCGTATCACTTGCTGTACATGCATTGCTCAACGATGTCGTATCATCGTGCGATTTGTGCAAACCACCAACCCAGACACCGGCACCAAATATGTAATGCTCGTTCGTTCCCTTAGGCCAGATCCCTAAATTCTCATACCCGAACATGCCATAATTGGTCATACGGAGATAGAGCAGCCCTTTGTCATGCGGCTTGCGGCTCCAAATCGCAAATCCTATGCATACGCACAGGAGGATAAGTATTGTAGCACGTATCTTCATAGTCCCTCCTACCTGACGACAACACACTTACTGATGGTATCTGCATTATCAGTTGTCGTTCTCAGAAAGTACACTCCGGCAGAAAGCTGGTAGTCGATTAACGGAATCCTGTGATGAGAGTCGTATATACACCTGCCTGATATCTCGTACAACCTCACGCGTGATGGTGCATCGAGATCAACATATATCCTCTGATTGAACACCGTTGGCAGTCTTTGCACACATGAGGCTTCAGAAACCTCTTCTTCGATGCCGTACGCTGGGTTGATGTAGAGATTCACCGTGATATCGCAGAACGGGGTATAGTAGAGCACGTCCTGATTGGCAATAATGCAATGGTACAGTGCTGAATCATGGGCGATGAATTCCACAGTACCGCCGGTCGTCGCGCATGCATGGTATGCTGCAAATGGTATTCCCGCAAGATAGTCCTGCAGGTTATCGTCATCAACAAAGAGCACGTCGATGTTGCCCATGTCATATTTTTCAAAAAAACTACGATACACCCGTATTGAATCGCCAGGACCATACCGCGTTATGCAGTTACCGCTACTCTGACCTTCGAGAGGTTCCACAATGACTTCGTATTTCCATAGTGCGAGCGAATCAGTACACGTGGTGTCTGAGAATCGCAAGGTCGGCAGGTAATCGTCGATATAGAATGCCTTGTGATAGCAGGCACTGGACTGGCTGTTTTCGATGATCTGAATAACCTCACCAGGATTCCCCGGGTAGGAACCGATTGGTGTTGTCACACGTGCATAGAAGTTTCTCAAATCGCCGAGGGCAAACGCGCACATGCCTTGCGGGTCTGTCCATGCCCGTGTCGCTGTGCTCAAACCGCCGTAGTAGTACTCTGACGAGATAGTAACGGCAGCACCGTCAATCGGTCTTCCCATGAGGTCATACACATACACGTACAAGGAACAGGTATTGGAATACGTATTGGTCACGGTCCACCAGTAGCCATCACTGCGCCAGTCAAAAATGCCTGAGACACGTTTACTCCCACCATACTGTTCGTCATAGGCAACACCAGTATCCGCGATATGAGTCACACCGTGCCCGAGATCAACCTGATAGGGATACAAACCACGGTCATAGAACTCACACCAGACGTGATCTTCGCATATGTCCATGACGCAGACAGAGGGAATAAGGCAGGTCCGCGCGCCAGCGCAGAGTATGTCCTGCATTTCACCACAATTTCCATTATGCTCATGGGCAATGATATTAGGCTGTATTGGCCTGTTGCCTGAGGCTGCCCATGGCACCGTGTACGATGCCCAGTTGCCAATCACATCGAGCGCATGGTCATCCGGTTCGAATGGACGACCTGGAGGCAAGATAATGCGTTGCCCATCCCAGACTACGTGTGCCTGCTTGATATAATCACTCAAGGTGGGATAACCACTGTCTGATTCGTAGAATAGATACTCGCGCCAGAATTGCGAATAGACATACGCACTCATGTCAGGAAATTCGTCAGAGATGATTGGATGAACAATGTAGTGGTAGTAGATCTCTGGTGGCAGTTCGAACCAGATGCTGTCACCATTCTCTATGACCCGGTACTCGACTGTCGAGTAATAATCACCGCTCGAAAATGCATAATCAACGATATTTGCATACTGCAAAGAATCGTCGAGCTCGTACATGAGCTCAGCATTACGCGTGATGAGGTCAGGATCGAATCCTGGATATGATAGAATCTCAGGACCAATGCAGCATATTTGAAAAATAACCTCATCAACATACTTGAGTGTCGTGTTGAGAATAAGATTGGCGTAGAAATCCTGCAAGGTGTCGAGTCTATGAAATGCAGCAGTCAACTCGTTACGGAAACGCAGTGGCGCATAGCCGACCGCGACCTGTGCGAGCGGAGATAATTCCGGTGGCGAGATCGAATAGGCAATACTGCCATTATCATTATGGATAGCGAAGCACGAACTGTCCATGAGCGGTCCTGAAAACGTGAGTGCATCTACAAAAACCCAGGAAATCGTATCAGTATACAGAGGGTAATATACTGCTGGCAACTCCGGTGGTGTTTCTGTCGCGAGTTCTACACCGACACATCGGTATGTTTCATGCGGAATGGTCACGTCATGCTGAGACGGAAGCAAAAGAGTAACCATCAATAACACAACTACCATACACACCTCCTCCTCTTTTTTGTGTCCTATTATATGATATGCAAACTACCGTGTCAAGCTCGTCACCTTCTCCGCCACGGCATTGTCTCCAGGTAATTACGCAAGTGACCAGCCGTGCGGAATTTTCGTACAATAAGTGAGCGCTTCAAACCACAGCAGATATTCTTTATCTCCTGCGGTTGTCGCGCATAATGCCGCGCTCCTCCTATCGCATCATAAAACAGGCGGATAAGGTCGCATACATCGTCACGGATGTGCTCCTTATTCAGAGCACCCCAGTTATACATATCGACAAGCTTGACATTAAACGAAAGACCCCTACGCCGGATGAAGATATTCTCGTCGTGGAGGTCGCCATGATACTCACGCGCCTGATGGATGATCTCAACACCAGCAGCAAGTTCATGGAGCAGATGCAAACCTTCAAAGGCAGTCAGTCGCTTGCCCGGTTGCTTCTTCAGGAATTGAAGGAGCAATTCTCCTTCAACATATTCCGATATAAGAAAAGTAATCGGCATGCTGCAAAATGTGATACGCTCCTGCGTATGATACTGAATGAGAATCGGGCAATGTCGAAGACGGTGTAATTTCTTCGCATAGAATTTTATTGCGCGGTTATGCACATTCCTCTGCGGAAAGAAAATTTTGGCAGTACGTTCTATACCACTTTCTTTCTCTCGAACAAGGTAAACCTCACCTTCCCAACCACTTCCAAGGAACGTGACAACCTCATACTTCCTCGCAAGTATTCTTCCCGGTTGAAAATCAAAACTCGTAACCTGTGGCTTCACAATCTTTCTTTTCTTTTTCTTCATAAGGCGAATCGTCGTACCTTATGCCAATCTTCAACCAAACCATCGGTCAGGACCAGGTCTACGTGCTCAACCGTGAATGTATTTGCATGCGGTTTTATCTTGGCTACGGTTTTTTCTTTCATAGCGTGTGGGATATCACCGTACATCAGACTCAGATGCGGCATATAATGCCCCTGTGATATTCTGAAGATATCACACACTCTCGCATATGCACTAAGTACTTCAGTGGTTTTTTCAACACTGTAGTACAAACAGCGAAAGTACTCATCACGGTATTCAATCCGATTCAGTGTGATTGTATATGGTTGTAGCACCTCGGCGAGTTTCCTGGTTCGTGCGATGATTCCACTTTCTTTTTCCTGCAAGCCACCGAGCAAGGTCACATGGGGTTTGAAAACAGGGGTGCTATGTGCTTTGCTCACGCTATGGATTATCGCCGACAGCTGATCAAATACATCACCAGACGGCATGAGCCACAATGAATACCCGCTTGCCCTTTCCATAATTCTATGACCTGATTGTAGACTGAAAAAGATGGGATGTCAAGAGACGCAATGCTATTCATGTGTCTGATTGTCCCATAGTCGTATTGTCTTATTGTTACACCAATGATTTGACTATCCGACCATGCCCGCCTTTGGGGTCAAATCTCGAAATTCAACATTCTGAGATTGCCACGTCGTCCTGCAAGCAGGACTCCTTCCGCCACATAAAC
>DAOVBK010000256.1 GCA_030670605.1 Candidatus Stahliibacteriota bacterium | reverse complement strand
TTCGAGATATAACCCATCAGTACCCCTTCCAAGAGAATTCAGAATGTGCACTCATGTCACAAAGACCTCATGTTGGCTTCTAAAGGATGTTTGCTTTGAAAACTCTCAATTGTTGCCACCATTCTTTCCCATGAGAATCTCTCTTTTTCTCTGCTGATATTGCTCACAAATTCATCCTCTTTGTTTTCTCTATAGAAAGACACCACAGCATCAGCAATCGCTTGTGAATCCATAGGCTCAACCAAATATCCTGTTCTTTTGTCACCTACGACCTCAGGTAAACAACCAACCTTTGTCGCAATTACTGGTTTGTTGAATCCAAAAGCAATTTGGACAATGCCGCTTCCCGTCCCACTCACGTAAGGGAGCACGACAATGTCTACAGCAGAAAAGTAAGTCCCCACCTCTTCGTTTGGTATATATTCGTTTATGACCTTGACTGAGTCATCTAGATGCAGCTCGCGTATTCTTGAGAGAAAGCGTTCCTCTTTTCCCCAGAATTCTCCAGCAATAATCAATAAGACACCGGGAATTTCAGCAATGATTTGTGGCATTGCTTCAATCAAGTAGCTGAGTCCTTTGTACGGACGGACGATGCCGAAAAAAAGGATGGTATTCTTGACCTTTCCGTTGATTCCCAATTTTCTCCTGGCTTTCTCTTTTGACAGAGATTCCTGTTTAAAAACGCTGTAGGTCGGATGAAAACTCACTGCGATAGGAGCATCAGGGAACAGTGTTCTGAGATTTTCATAATCGCTCTGGGAATGAACAATATAAGAATTTCCTGCAGAAAGTGCGAACTTCGTCAGACCACTTTTCCAAGAAGCAGCTTCATGTTCAATTACGTTGTGACATATGAACAGAATCCTCGTTTTCTTTCTGAACGATGCCACTATTGCGATAGTCCAAAAGGGAATTGCCCAGCCCCACATCCACCAAGGGAAGATAACCACATGAGGAGTCCATCGGATGATTTGCAATCCAGTACGTACCCAGGAAAACGGATTTGCCCAGTCAATAACTGGTACGGTATCACCGCTTGTCAGTTTCATTTCGCTCTGATCCGAAGAAGCATCACCCGGATATAGTAGGGTGGGATAAGAGCGACTGAATGTGTAAAAACGAACCTCATGATTCTTCTGTAGATGCCTATAGAGAAGGGTCGTGTAATGGGAAATACCTCCCCGGAACGGATAGGTAGGTCCAATAAGGGCGATTTTCATAACCGTTGCTCCGACTGACTTCTCATACGTCTTGATTATCCATGACTCACAATAATCAACAGCTGTACGTTCTTAGGAATATGCCGGCGCACAACCCCAACTGACCCTCTTTCCGGTCACAAGACGAAACACGACATAGAGCATTATCGTTACGACCAGCATCTCCCCCCCATCTTCCAGTAATGCCATCATATCACTCAAAGTCGGGTGTTTAACCATCGCATGAATCATATCAACAACGACTCCAAAGAATACGAAGAAGGTTAGTATGACAAGGAAATAACGTGAATTTGTTCTGGCATCAGCATCACTCATACGATGCGTAATACCGATAAAAATCAAGCACGTCAGCCCGAAAAATGCATATACGCAAAGCTCGCCAAGGTCTTGTGCACGCAGTCCAATCATCGGAGCAAAACTGAAATAGGGTCTTAGCATAGCACCGAGCTTTTCATGAACCCGGTAAGCATCATCCACTAATAGATACCCGAAGAGTAGTGACCAAGCAATGTATACACTATTGGATTTTCTTCTGAATAATATGATAAGGATCAATACAATTGAAGATTCCTTCAAGTATTGATACATCTCAGCCATTCCCCTATCGGCTGCAAGGGAGAAATACGAACTTGCAAAAATCCCCGTGTAATTGTGAAAAAGATGCAGAATATGGATAATAACAAAGCACATATCTGCACTGACTAACCAATAAATGAGAGTATTTAATTCCTTCTCTGTGCTCAATTTATAGTAATCCATTTGCTTCTCCACGTGATCTGCACAAGACAGAATAGTTTCGTTCTACCATTCTTCAAAAGAGAGCCGCTTGGAGAAGGGAGGTATTATGAGCGAGGACTATGTTCCTCGTTGGTTTCTCTGATAGAATATCAGTTTTTCAATGAGTTTTCTATTATCTGAAATCAAATCAGCCACGATACCGAGCAAAAAGAGAATAAATGAAATGATTATTAAAATCGCAGAAAAAATCAATGATTGAATATGTCCTGTGGCTGCACCGGGAGCAAAAACAAAGAAATAGAGGAATCTAAGACCTAGCACGAGACCGGGGATGAGAAACACAAAGCCGATATACGTAAAGACTTTGAGCGCCTTATACATTGCATAAGACCGTATCATGGTCTGCAGCTGACTGGCCATAAAATGCACTATGCCCTTGTGTAATCTGGACTCCCTGAGCGTAATGTTCGTACGTATGGGAACAGAAACAATTCGCAGTCTCGCAGTCCCGAGCTGTATGAGGTTTTCTACGGTGTATGAGAAATCTGTGAGTACATTAATGTGCATTGCTGCCTCGCGGGAATATGCCCTGAAGCCACTCACCGTATCAGGTACATCCACATTTGAGAGCCTGCGCACTAATGCACTGCCTATTTTCTGGAACACCCGCTTCACTATTGAGAATGATTGCACCTTGCCTGTCTGTCGATCGCCTATCACAATATCTGCTCTACCATTGAGAATGGGTTGCACCAGTTTCCCAATATCCCTGCCCTCATATTGATTATCTGCATCAGTATTGACGATTATGTCAGCACCAAGCTCTAAGCACTTCTCAACGCCTGCTGCAAAAGCGCGTGCCAACCCCTGGTTTCGTTTAAATGACAGCACGTGATCGACATTGCCTTTGCGTGCAACCGCAACCGTTTCATCCGTACTTCCATCATCGATAATGAAGACCTCGACCTGGTCTATGCCTTTGATTGTCCGAGGCACACTAGCCAGAGTCTCGGATAGTGTTTTTTCTTCGTTATAACAAGGAATCTGAAT
>DAOVBK010000229.1 GCA_030670605.1 Candidatus Stahliibacteriota bacterium | reverse complement strand
GTATTCCATCCGACGTCAACTGCGTATCGGTATCTTGGTTTCATTGAACCACCGATTATGTTTGACTGTAGCATCGATGAATTCAACAAAGTGCTCGTGAGAAAAATGGAGGGCTTCATACGGAAATATCCTGACCAGTGGTTTGTGTTCCATCCGGAATGGATAGAAGAAAATGAAAAGGCAAAAGGTAAAGGGCAAAAGGCAAATTGAAAAGTCAAAGGGCAAAGGTGAGAAGGCAAAAGGCAAATTGAAAAGTCAAAAGTCAAGAGTCAAAGGTCAAAAGATAAAGGTGAAAATCAAAGGGAAGTTGATACCGCAGTATCAGAGTGAACTGGCAGCAGGGTGTGATCTCTGCGCAGATATCACAAAGCCGGTTATCATAAAACCTGGGACTGTTTGTATTGTGCCTACAGGTATAAAACTAGAAATCCCGCAAGGATATGAGGCGCAGGTGCGTCCACGGAGTGGCCTTGCCCTAAGGCACGGTATCGGGATTCTTAATGCTCCGGGCACAATTGATGCAGATTATCGAGGTGAGGTTAGAGTTATTCTTTTTAATTTTGGCACGAAGCCAGTGACAATCAAACGTGGTGACCGTATTGCGCAGATGATTTTTGCGTCAGTTGTACAAGCAGAATTCATTAGGAGCCATCGTCTCAACAGGACAGAGAGAGGCAAAGGCGGTTTCGGGCATACGGGGAGATAGCACATAGTGAAAAAGATTTCTCGCGATGCTCGAAATGCTGAATTTCTCAACAAAATCACAGATTTTGGAGAAATTCGCAATGGCGTATAGCATATGGCAAATGGTCGATATAAGGCAAAGGGCAAAAGGCAAAAGTGCACAGGGCACCAGGTTATCAGGACATCAGGGGAAAATGACAAAAGGGAAAAGGAATCCCGATAGTGCTACGCACAACGGGATGCTGATTTTTGCAGCCAATTCAAAGACTTGGGCAAAAATCGCAAAGGCAAAAGCTAAAAGTGAAAGAGTGGAAGAGTGAATGGGGAATAGTGAATTGGGTAACGTCAGTGGTTCTTTGTGAATGAATCAATGAAACAATCATCAAATAGAAAACTCAAGGTCCTTATTGTCTCGGACATATTCTATCCACACACCGGTGGTGTTCCAGAACATATGCTCTATTTATGGAAGAACCTGAGGCAGTTAGGACATGATGCAAAAATCTTGGCTCCTTCTTTTGGCGAGAACTATCCATATGTTGATGAAGATATTGTTCGCATGGGCAGAGCAATAAAAATACCAAAAAACCGTTCGTTCTCGGTTCTGACCTTCGGCGTCACGATTCCATGGCGCTTGCGGCACTATCTGACAACAGAGAATTTCGACGTTGTACATATACACGGAACAATTGCTCCAATGTTGCCATACCTTGCGTTGAAGTATTCTCATGCAAAGAACGTCATAACATTCCATTCAGCGCATGAGCGGAGTCTCGGCTACGTGCTGTGGGAACCAGTGCTCGAGCAATATTTTAGAAAGATCGATGGCATGATTGCCGTATCGGAAATTGCGCGTGATTCTGTTTCCAAGTATTTCCCTGGTGACTATCGCATCATTCCTAATGGCGTTGACACAGGGCGATTCAACCCGGATATCCAACCCATGAAACACCTGACACAGTATTCTCCGAAGATTCTTTTCGTTGGACGATTCGAGCCACGGAAAGGTTTGAAATACTTATTGCAGGCGTTTCCCATGGTTATCGAAAATTATCCGACGGCAAAACTCATTGTCGTCGGCAGAGGTTTTCTTGAACACTACTATCGTCGATATGTTGAGAAACACATCAAAAAGCACGTCATCTTTTGCGGACACGCGAGTTCTGAGGATCTAGCGCGATACTATGCCTCGTGCGACATTTATTGTTCGCCAGCAACTGGTGCGGAGAGTTTTGGCATTGTGCTTCTCGAGGCAATGGCAACAGGCAAACCAATAGTTGCTTCAGATATCCCTGGCTATAAGAAAGTCATGGTTGATGCACAAGAAGGTTTGTTTTTCAGAGCATGTAATCCTCAATCGCTCGCCGAGAAGATAAACACACTCCTTGGTGATTCAGAACAAATGCGCACGATGGGACAGGCGGGTAGAGAAAAGGCACTCACATATGATTGGCGGAAAGTGACGAAGCGAGTTGTTCAGTTTTACGAAGAGCTACTGCAGGGCAGGAGGGATGCTGATGTGGAACACGCTCAAACGTAAAGATTTTTCCATCTTCACATTTTCACAGACGATCAGTCAATTCGGCGACAAACTTAACTACATAGCCCTGATTGGCGTCATTGGGCTCTTCTCGGCATCGAGAACACCGATTCTTTTGTCACAGCTTATGATTTTCATGACACTACCTGTCATTCTTTTCGGACCCATCGCAGGGGTGCTGGTCGACCGCTGGCATAAAAAAAAGGTGCTCGTTGTGTGTGACTCACTGCGCATGGTATGTGCTCTCTTGATACCTGCTCTTTTTGCGGTGACGAGTAATATCTATCCTATGTTTGCTGTTGTTTTCATTATGTTTTTGCTAACGCTTTTTTTTAATTCTGCTCGGGGTGCGATCATACCGAATCTCATTTCCAAGAAAGAAATACTCCCGGCAAATTCTGTGCTCAATTTTGTCGGCAGAGGCGCAACCTTTCTTGGAATGCTAGCAGGAGGTCTTATTGTTGATTGGCCTCTGTGGTACAGAATCATCGGCGTGCCGGGATGGGCGGTTGCCTTTATCCTTGATGCGATCACATTTGGTGCATCAGCGGTGATGCTCTATCTTATGAAGGTTACGCTGCCTGAACCACCGCAGCCAGAAGAGCATCTCCGTGCGCGGAGTTTCTTGAGGTTACTTGCTGATGGCCTGACCAGAGTTTGGAATGAACTGAGACACGCCGTGCAGATGATTTTCAGGGAGCGGAACCTCGGCTTTGCCATGTCGACTATTCTTCTTGTGATCATTGCCGGCGCCGTGATCTATGTTTTGGTCATTCCAACGGTTCAACAGGATATGGCATGGGGTACGCGCGGTGTTGGTGTGCTCGCTGCAATCGGTGCGATCGGACTGCTCGGCGGGGCGTATTTCGTCGGTATGTTCGGTCATCATTTTAGTCTCAAGAATATCATCCTCGTGTGTTTCATCGTGATTGGTGGTGCTTTGTTTTCATTTCCATATTTGAGACACTTCTGGCAATTTGGGGTCGTTGTATTCATCGCCGGTCTTGCCATTTCTCCTGTGTTCATCGGTCAGGACACGCTCATACATCGCTACGCCGATGAATTCATACGGGGAAGAATGTTCTCGTTACGCGACTGGCTGTTGAGCTGTCTTATGGCAAGTGGTGCACTCTTCGTCGGTTTTGTTGCGGCGCTCA
>DAOVBK010000242.1 GCA_030670605.1 Candidatus Stahliibacteriota bacterium | reverse complement strand
AGCATGGAGCCGGTGTTACGGTATATCAGATTTTTTCGGCCGCTCGCTGCAAGTGCTAAGTCCAAATCACCGTCCGAATCGATATCGACCCACGTAATGCCGTAAAAGAATGAGTAGAGATCAGACTGCCACGTCGGCAATGTATCAAATACACCAGCGTTGTTCTGATACACCTTTGCCTTTTGCATACTACCACCGTATTCTTCACCACAAGCAACTGCGAGATCCAGATCACCGTCACCATCAACATCGCCAAGCGCACAACCGAATGAATTGTCCAGATCATGCGGTCGCCAGGCAGGCAGGGAATCAAATACCCCCATAGTATTGTAGTAAACTTTGTCGTATTGTACGGCGTAGGGGTCACCATAGTTTGCTATTGCAAGGTCAGGAAAGCCGTCATAGTTAATATCGCCAACGCTGATGTGCGCATTGTAACCACTATCTGCAGAAATCCATGAAGCAACTGTTTCGAGCGCGTTGCCGACATTGTAATATACGCGATTCGGGTCTCTATCCATATCATTACCATTGCCGGTCACAAAATCAATATCGCCATCCAGGTCAATGTCAACAAGTGCACCGCCAGTCGAATAATCATCATCATCTGATTCCCAATCTGGCTGGTCTGGATAGGGAATGACAAGAAATAGTGCACACATCATCAGAAACATGTTCTTCTCCTTTCTCAAAATTTGTACAGTAGTGTGATTATCCTCAATAATTACAACAAAGTCAAGAAAAAACGGGGTTTTTATTGACACACTCTATGTTGTTTGTATAATCATTCTTAGATGGTGAATACGGGGGTTCAACATACAGAACGCAGCGATGCGAAAGGCTTTGTCTACGCACTAATCGGTGCGCTCCTCGTATCGACAAATTATGTGACGGCGAAGTACGGTTTAATGGGATTCAATCCCGAAACATTCAGTCTTGTGTGGACTGCTGCTGCAAGTGTTTACACGTTTTGTATCGTGCTGATCACTGGCCACCATCGTGAACTGAAGATACGGCGCAGCTCAGTGAAGCATATTACCGTGCTTGGCATCTCGACTGGGGCGGGCATGTTACTTGCCTGGGCAGGCCTCGCACTTCTTGACCCTTCATTCGCATCATTCATCTGGCGGTTTGCGCCTGTGCTGACCATTGCACTGAGCGCATTTGTCCTCAAAGAACGTTTGCAGCTTTGGGAGATGCTCCCGATTGCGCTGATGGTTGCCGGAGGTGCGTTAAGCACTTACGGAAAGTGGCATATTGTCGGTACCGGTGTCATCCTTACGCTGCTTGCAGCAAGTATGGTTGCCGTGCAAATGGTGACCGCAAAAATGAAGGTCTCAGAAATTTCGTCACACGTCTTGGCATTCTACCGTGTCAGTGGCGCTGCGGTTTGCATAGCAATCTGGACCATAGTAACCGGTAAACTACATTTCAATGTCGCCACGCCATTTTGGATCGTAACATTGATCGGAGCTTTTCTTGGTCCATCTTTGAGTTTTCAGTACACGTTCCGTTCATACAAATACTGGGATTTGTCACGTTCCAGCATAATACTTACCGCACAACCACTCTTTGTACTACCGATGGCATACCTTGCATTCGGCAGAATCCCCACAGGGCTGCAACTACTTGGTGGATTCATTATCGTTGCCGGAGCATTTTGGTTGGCAATGATACACCGAGCACGGATAACGCAATTGCAGTAACCCGAAAAGTCAAAAAGTCGCAAAGTCAAAGAGTCGCAAAGTCAAAGAGTGTAAGAGTGAATGGTGAATTGTGAATGGGAAGAAAGGCTATCAGGCGATCAGGTTATCAGGAAGTGAATATCAGGAAATCGGGGTACCAGGTCTGTCATTGTGAGGGACGAAGTCCCGCGGCAATCTCATTTCACGAATACGACATACGAAACACTAATACGATTTTCTGCGGTCTCCGCGGGGTTTCAGTGTAACCTGTGGTTCTGTTTCATTTCTGTGTAATCTGTGTTTTGGGATTTGTGATTCCTTGGGACTTGTTTCTTGGGCTTTGGGATTTCTCCCTACGGGAGAACGGACACAGTTCTTCTGCCGCCCCGCGTGTAACCGAATTTCACCTTACCGGGAACAAGGGCGAACAGCGTGTAGTCATTTCCCATACCAACGTTGATACCGGGATGAACCTTTGTGCCGCGCTGTCGGATAATGATCGCTCCGGCATTCACCAAATGTCCGTCAAATCGTTTCACACCCAATCGTTTTCCCCCGGAGTCACGGCCGTTCTTGGATGCGCCAACACCCTTTTTATGAGCCACTTCGACCTCCCCTTTTGATACTGGTTATTTCGATTTCGCTAAAATCTTGTCGATGACCTCGTTTGCGGCGGTACTTGAGCCTTCTTTTGAATTTATACACGATCTTCTTGGGCATTCTCCCCTGAATTCTCACAATTCCTTCAACCTGAGCACCCTTTACATAAGGCTTTCCGATCGTTGTATCACCATTATCCTTTATCAGTAATACCTTATCAAATGCTACCTTCTTACCCACCTCGCTAATATGAGCCGGAATCACAATTTTCTCTCCCTTGCTTACGATATACTGGAATCCATTCGTCGCAATCACCGCGAACACTACTCACCCCCTCCTTCCTCAGGAATAACCGGCATGGGTTCAGGTTCTTCCGGAATCACCGGTGTCTCTTCACCAGGGATACCTTGCTGCGTCGGCATCTCCTGCAAGCCTCTATCAATTGCGCTCTGTGATGTAGGTCTACGTGATACAAGCACGAGCGTGAGTGATGTCAGGAAAAAACCCACTGCCAAGCCTGTGGTCAGTTTCACAAAAAACGGTGTGGCTCCTTTGCCACCGAAGAGTGCATCAGCCCCGCCGCCGCCGCCGCCGAATACGCTCGACATACCGCCGCCGCGTGATTGCTGCATCAGCACAACGACGATCAGAAGCACGCAGATAAGCACATGTATGAATAATATTACACCAAACATTGATTCTCCTTATAACAAGACTTCCGTTATTATATTCAATCTGGGGGGTGTGTCAAGGGCACAAATCGTGCTCGCAAAGAACGCAGAAAATCGTATTGGTGATTCGTATCTCGTACTCGTGGAATTAGCTAATAGCTGACGGCATACGGCCAATTGAGATTGCCGCCCCATACGATCTACGATCCTACGGGGCAGGCGCCCCTCGACAAGCTTGGGGCTTCCGCCACAAAAA
>DAOVBK010000101.1 GCA_030670605.1 Candidatus Stahliibacteriota bacterium | reverse complement strand
CTTTAAGGCACGGTTTGAGTTCAAACAAAAATGATAAGAGAAAAAGCAGTCCATATACTGTTCAAGATTAAGGAAGGTAAGAGAATGCGAGTTAGATGGAAAGACTGCTGGGATGCTGACCCGGCAATCTAC
The DNA here is from genome assembly GCA_030670605.1 of Candidatus Stahliibacteriota bacterium. Taxonomy (GTDB): domain Bacteria; phylum Hydrothermota; class Tepidihabitantia; order SM23-42; family SM23-42; genus DAOVBK01. The sequence continues at coordinate 5,971 of DAOVBK010000101.1, read as the reverse complement.
AAACTCTTGCAGGAGAACGACGATTTTGAACATGCACGTACACAATTGATTAAGCGCCTCGAGGAATTGGACTGGGTGTATCGCCGTGATGTCGATAAGGCAATTGAATCATGGAAGTACATCCTGGTCAAAGAATCGATCCGTTGCATGAAGAACATCATCTCACAGCGAAATGAACGGCTCGCTGAGAATTCAACGTTGCGGCACCTGTGGAATGCTGCCCGTACCGGGGATGCCGAAGTGACGGATGATTTCATCGAGGAGTTTGTGCATCTGTTCAAGGCAATCAATGGGAATGCAGAGGTGTATCCACCGCATTTCATGCGGGGTATACGTTCGCCCGATTTCGAGAAATATAGAGGGAGGGCAGCAGCACAAAAACGGTCTGAGTTTCTCGAAAGAATTGGTCGGCGCATGGACGAATATCTAGTGAAATACCCGACTGGTTTGAAATCTGATATTATCGAAAAACGCAAGGAGAATAGGCAACGGATTCTCACATTGCTTAATGCTACCGAGGATGATTGGAATAACTGGAAGTGGCAATTCGATAATGTATTCAAAGACCGGCGGGGTTTAGAAATAATCAAGCAGGTTATCAAGCTGACTCCTGCAGAAGAAAAGGGAATCGCGCTAGCAATTGCGCACAAAATTCCTTTTGGCGTGACACCGCACTATCTCTCTCTTATGGATGAGGAACCAAATTCCCATGATTTCGCTGTGAGGCGTCAGGTTTTTCCACCGGCACCGTATATCAATAGCATGATTGAGCATAAGCGTGATCGAAAAGTGGCATTTGATTTCATGCGCGAACGGGATACATCGCCGACTAAACTCGTCACACGACGTTATCCGCGGGTTGCGATAGTGAAGCCGTATGACTCATGTCCGCAAATCTGTGTCTACTGCCAGCGGAATTGGGAGATCATGTCACCCTTTTATGAAGGCGCACAGGCATCACAAGAGGACATTGATAAAGCAATCGATTGGTTTGCTGAACACGAGAGTCTCATGGATGTGCTCATTACGGGCGGTGACCCGCTTGTTATGAGTAATGAGGGGATTGAGTACATGCTCAAGCGATTCTCTGAGATACCGCACATCTACAATATCAGGATCGCCACGCGTATACCTATTACCGTACCACAGAGAATTACTGAAGAGCTGTGCGACATCTTTGCACAATACAATGATATTGGCAAACAGACATTATGCATGGTAACCCATTGCATCCACCCCTATGAAGTTACCTGGGAAACGGCAAATGCGATAAAGCGGGTGAAGATGCGGGGACTGCAAGTATACAATCAACAGGTTTTCGCTTTCGCCAACAGTCGTCGGTTTGAGACTGCTGCATTGCGCATAGCACTGAAGAAAATCGGCATTGATCCGTACTACAACTTCAATATGAAAGGAAAGACAGAGATTGAATCGTATGCAGTTCCTGTCGCGCGAATCTTGCAGGAACAAAAGGAAGAAGCGCGGCTCCTGCCTGGTGTCTACCGGACCGATGAGGCAGTTTTCAATGTGCCGTTTCTGGGGAAAAACTATCTTAAGGCATGGCAAGAACATGAGCTGATTTCTCTATTGCCGGATGGTAGGCGTGTTTATTCATTCCACCCATGGGAGAAAAATATCGCGAGGACAAAACCGTATATTTATACTGATGTTACGATTAAAGATTATCTTGAGAAGCTCGCCGAGCGGGGAGAGGACGTTGAAGAATACAAAAGTATTTGGTACTACTATTAATGGAAGAAAGGGGATTCTTAAAAGAGAGGAGGAGCAATGAACAATCCAAGAAATGCGTGTATTATTGCTGTCATAATGGTTTCTGCCTGTCTAGCAACAGCGCAGGAGGCGGTCACTGAGGCGACAGAGATGGTACCCGAATATGTTGAATTGAATGAAATGACTGTTGTTGGGCTTTCCAGCCTTGTCAGTATGAAATGCAATCTCATACACCAGTTGTGGGAGCGGTTCGCTCCTCGCGAAAAAGAAATAACAAACATTGCCATCCCTGACGTTGCACTAGAGGTGTCATACGCCACGAAAGTAATTGAAATAGAAGGCTCCGAGAAGAAGGACTACGAATTCTTTGTGCTCGTCGGGCTTGCAGTAGAGAGTACAGATGACATTCCCGAAGGCATGACCTATAAGGTGGTTCCCGCACACAGGTATGCCAAGTTTGTGCACAAAGGACCAGTATCGGGAATTACGGAAACATATAATTACATATATGAAGAATGGTTACCGAATTCAGGACAGGAGTATGATTGGGAAGCATGTGAAGTCGAGTGGTACGACGAACGATTCAAAATAGAAGAGAAAGATTCAGAATTTGACATTTACATTCCGATAAAGTAGATTCTGCCGTGCCAGAAAATACTACCAAGCCAGCTGATTTCATCCGGGAGATCATCAACGAGCACAACCGGACAAAGAAATTCGACGGCAAAGTCCACACGCGCTTTCCGCCTGAACCAAATGGGTATCTTCATATTGGTCATGCCAAGGCGATCAACATAGATTTCGGGATCGCTGAAGAGTATGGCGGTTTGTGTAATCTGCGGTTTGATGATTCAAATCCGGTAAAGGAGAAGCAAGAATACATTGATGCGATCAAAGCAGACATCAGGTGGCTCGGTTTTGACTGGCAAGACCGCGAATACTACGCATCTGACTATTTTGACCAGCTGTATACGTGGGCTGTTCAACTCATAAAAAAAGGCAAGGCGTATGTTGACGACCTGAGCGCTGACGAAATACGGGAATACCGCGGCACCCTCACCGAATCAGGGAAAGAAAGTCCGTACCGGAACCGCAGTGTTGAAGAGAATCTTGATTTGTTTGAGCGCATGAAAAATGGTGAATTCCCTGATGGTTCCAAAGTTCTCCGGGCAAAGATCGACATGGCAGCGGGCAACATCAATATGCGCGACCCGGTCATGTACCGTATCCTGCACAAAGCGCATCACCGTCAAGGAGACAAGTGGTGCATATACCCGACCTATGATTGGGTTCACGGGCAATCCGATTCCATTGAAGGCATCACCCATTCACTCTGTTCTCTTGAATTTGAAGACCACCGGCCCTTGTATAATTGGTTTCTTGAACAGCTGGGCATCCACCACCCTCAGCAGATTGAGTTTGCGCGGCTTAACGTGAGCTATGTTGTTATGAGTAAGCGGAAACTCATAAAACTCGTGGATGGTGGTTATGTGAGTGGATGGGACGATCCGCGTATGCCAACGTTATCTGGGTTGCGCAGGCGAGGATATACACCAACCTCGATACGCACTTTTCTCGACCGCATCGGCGTGGCAAAGGCAGATAGCATTATTGATGTCGCATTACTTGAACATTGCCTGCGCGAAGAACTCAACAAACAAGCGCCTCGCGTCATGGCCGTACTGCGGCCATTAAAGGTCATCATTGATAACTATCCTGAGGACACAGTCGAGGAGCTCGATGCTATTAATAATCCAGAAGATGCGAGCATGGGGACGCGCAAAGTCCCGTTTTCACGTGTGCTGTACATCGAACAAGAAGATTTCCGCGAGGAGCCGACCAAGAAATACTACCGTCTTGCACCAGGACGCGAAGTGCGCTTGCGATATGCCTATTTTATCACGTGTGTTGATGTGGTTAAGGATAACGATGGTAATGTTACGGAGTTGCATTGCACGTATGATCCGAAGACGCGCGGTGGTGATGCACCTGATGGACGTAAGGTCAAAGCAACTCTCCACTGGGTAACTGCAGCGCATGCGTTACAGGCAGAAGTGCGGTTATTCGAAAGACTTTTTACAAAAGAGAATCCTGATGAGGCAGAAGAAGGTGAGGATTTCACTGCAAACGTCAATCCAGATTCTTTGCAGATACTCACGGAGTGCATGATAGAACCGGGTCTGGCAAAATCGCAGCCTGGCGACCGTCATCAGTTCGAACGTCAGGGTTATTTCTGCGTTGACCCTGATTCAACAAAGGACAGGCTCGTGTTCAACAGGACAGTTTCATTACGTGATACGTGGTTAAAGGTTGAGAGAAGATTATCGGGGTCATCGGGGTCAAATCTTCACTCTTCACTACCGAACTCCTATTCGTACAGATGAGCTACATGTCAATAGCAGTGAAGAGTGAAGATTTGACCCCATGTGCGATGGCAAAGTCGAAACTGATATTGATTAAGACTATTGCGAGTAGCAAAAAGGACTGATAGACGCTTATGGTGTGTGCAGTAGTTTTGTTGATTGCAGCTGCGGTCATTGAACCAGGCGTAGAGCAGCCACCAGCACAAACGCTCTCACAGTATGTGCCGAGCACTGGTGAGGTGGAAGAATGGAAAACCGTTGGCACTCCTCTCACTTTTGTCGGCGAGAGCCTGTATGCGTACATCAATGGCGGTGCGGTCATTTACTACGAATATGGGTTCAAGCAGGTAATTATACAACAGTATGCTCATCCAGATGGAAGAACAATCACCCTTGAGATATTTGAGATGACGAGTTCAGCGAGTGCGTACGGTGTTTACACATTTAAAACACGCGGTGACAGTCAGACAGTCGTTCTTGGCAGTGAAGCAATGCTCGGAGACTATTATGTGAACTTCTGGAAAAGCAAATTCGTCGTGACATTGACAGCATCGGACTCAACAGAAGAGACCTTTAACCACATGCTAGCTCTTGCGCAGATTGTTGATACCAAAATAGAGCAAAAAGCTGTGCGACCATCATTAGTTGATCTCATGCCACGAGAACTGGCTGAGTCTACGAGTATTGTGTACGTGAAAGGTAATACCGCTCTTGCCAGTGTCAGTAGTTTTTTCTCGGAAGATATCTTTGGCGTCCGTGAGGGAGTGGTTGGAGACTACGGCGGTCTCACCATTTTCATATTCAAATACAGCACCGACAACAAAAGCTATGAATGGTTCGAAAATGCAAAAGAACATTTTACGGAGAGTGATAGAGCAATACGTTTTATGGAAGGTGACGGCATGTTCTCTTTTGCTAATACGGAAGAACAACATATCTCTGTTAGACAATATGAGAACTATGTGTTAATTTCCCTATGGAAATCAGCGGCAGTAAATCCAAACGCAGTACTTCAGCTAATAGAAGAGAAAATCCGTGAATAGTTGGATCTTTACCCCGTTAGGTAATTTATGCTTTTAGGTATTTTCCACTTTTCATACATGGAGGTAACCATGAAAAAAGAGATAGTGAAGCCATGTGTGAGCATTTGTACCGTTCTTCTATTGTTCATATGGCTCTTTCCAGTTGCTGTTTCTGCAAGCACGGCAATGTTCGTGCAGGGGAACAATCACGTAATAGAGCAGCAATATGATGAAGCGCTCAGTGCCTATGACGATTTCCTCAAAGAGAATCCTGAGCACTATCTTGTACCAGCAGCTCGATGGACCATGGCGAATATCTACTTTTCGGTTAACGAAGATTACGAGAATGCAGCAGTGTTGTACAACAGAATCATTGATGAAAACGCAGACACGGAATGGGAGCTTTTCGCGTTCGGACGCCTCGGCGCATGTTACGAAGCGCAGGAAAAGTGGCAGGAAGCTGCAGATGTTTTGCAGACTGCGGCATCAAAGTTCTCTGATTCTGAAGAACTTGATGTCCGTACAAGGGTTGATCAGATGAGAGGCAGCATTATTTCCTGCTATCGAAACCTTGACGACCACAAGAGCCTCATTCGTGTTTACAAAGAAATGCTCGCAGAAAATCCAGCCGCTCCGTCGGCACCGCAGAATCAATTTGAGCTTGCCCAGATTTATCTGGAGATGGAGGCGCTCAATCATGCTGCAAAGAACTTCGTTGCAGTCGTAGACCGCTATCCTGCATCGCCAGTTGCACAGCGTGTTCAATCAGAACACGGTGAGTTTTTGGCTTCACAGTGTGACTATGACTGGACACCATTCACTACCTACGTGTCTTCGGTAGAGATTAGCCGAGCC
>DAOVBK010000075.1 GCA_030670605.1 Candidatus Stahliibacteriota bacterium | reverse complement strand
ATTGCGGTACGAGTAAATCCCATTGTTGTGCAGCTTGCGAGACTTAAATGTCTTGACGAATCGCGAAATATCCACTATAATTGTTTACGATGAGGAAAATATACTTTGATGAACTCACTGGAAGCTATAACCGAAGATTCTTACGGTATTGGATAGATAACGAAATCAAACGGGCTAATCGATTTTCGACCTCATTTGCATTGATTCTCCTCGACATTGATGATTTTCGTCACGTTAATAACAACTTTGGTCATTTGGAAGGTGACAAAGTTCTGATCGCATTCAGCGAATTCCTGCGTATCAATATACGAGAGGTCGATAGTCTTGTCCGCTACGGTGGTGACGAGTTTATTATTCTCATGCCCAATACTGAGGAGAAGGGTACAGTCGAACTCGCACAACGTATCATTGTCAATCTTAATGACTCCAAAATTGTCAATCATACTATTTCCTGCAGCATTGGCTTTGCCGTCTTTCCTGAGGACGGCACGACCGATGATGCCCTCATCAGTCAGGCAGATAGTCTGATGTATCAAGCAAAAAAGCAGGGGAAGAATCGTCTCGGTACAAAGGGAGAAGTGATACGGAAGTTACAGATTCCTTCGCCAGTCACCGTGGGTAGAGAAGATGAGGCAAAGTGGTGTCTTGGGCAAATGAAAGACTACAGCACTGTTTTCATTGCTGGCGAAGCCGGCATTGGAAAGACACGACTCGTCTATGAAATCAAAGATCTTTTCGATACACAGGTCGTGCTCCATGGCAATGCCTATGCTGCTCTTGCTGCTGTACCATATCACCCATTCAAGAACATGTTCAATGAGTTGGTGAACCAAGATTTTGGCCTTATCCAGCGGATTTTCAAACAGTTGCCTGAGATATATCAATCAGAAATTATGAAAATTCTGCCTGCTGAAGGCTTCATGAAATCATCCAAGGCAGAGGGACTCGACAAGTTCAGGCTGTACAATGCGGTAACCGAATTCATTTTGACGCTATCGAACTTTCTCTCTCCGACAGTTACGATTGTGCTTGTCGATGACCTTCACTGGTTGGACAGGCCGAGCTGTGAGTTACTTGATTTTCTCATAAGGAGTGCGAAGGATAGTGTAAAGATATTTGGCACCTATCGTGTCGAGGAAATAAAGAGTGCCCATGTTTCTAAACTCTTGGGAATCTGGGCGCGCGAAAAACTCTACACGCAGCTCATGCTCTCGCCACTCAATGAGAACCAAACACGTCAACTCCTGAGGGCAGTAATGGGCAACATCCCGCAAGCAGCGGCTAAGTTCATCTATCAGGAGAGTGGTGGTAATCCCTTCTACGTTGAGGAGATAGTGCGTGAACTCGAGCGCGAGAAAAAAATATACTGGAACGGCAATGAATGGATGTTCGTCAGAAATCTTGAAGTTGCAATTCCGAGCTCAATAGACGGGACCATACAGAGAAAGCTTTCGTTTCTTGACCAGGAAATCGAGAACTTCTTGAAGGTCGCGGCAGTGTACGGTCAGCAGTTTGTGCCTGAGATCATCGCCATTGCGAGCAACAGAAACGTTGGACAGATCCTTGATGCAATCGATGAGCTGTGCCGCTTAGGATTCATCAAGGAGAGTACTCCTGATCACTTTTTCTTCTCAGAGGATATTGTCCGTCAGATTGTCTACAATAGCATTTCGCGAAGAGATTTGATGCTCTACCATCGGGCAGTTGGGGAGACGATTGAAACGTTCCATCAAAATGTTCTATCGAACTACTACGAACAACTGGCGATGCACTTCACAATTGCGAATGATTCACACAAAGCGCTTTACTACTCAAAGAAGGCTGCTGCGAAGGCTGAAGATAATTATGCGCACAGTGTAGCGATCAGGTTTTTCGAAAATGCCCTCAAGTATGAGGATGATATCGAAGAAATATTTAAAATGAAGTTTTCTCTTGCTGAGATTTATTTCCTTACCGGTAAGTACAAGAAGGCAATTCAACATTTGAATATTTGCCTGAAGATTGACCCGAATTCATACAAGGTTTACGAGAAACTGAGCAAGATCCATGAGAGCCTTGGTGACTATAAAGCAAGCCTCAAGTATTGTAGAACCGGTCTCAAAATGACGCAGGGAACAGAAGCCGTATACACATTCAAAACAAATAGTGCATGGTTGTACACGGGGTTGAATCAATATGCGCCGGCGCAGAAAGAATGTGATGATATTCTGAGAAAGAAGAAGCAGATGAGTAAACAAGTCCTCGGCGATACATACATTGTTCTTGGTGTCCTGAACATGGCACAAGGCAATTTTAGAAAGGCAGACCTCTATTACAAAAAGAGTTTGAAAATCCGGGAAGCGATGGGTGACAAAAAGCGTATCGCCGCATGCTACCTTGACCTCGGGGTAAACTACCAGCAGAAATTCAATATCAAGCTCAGTGAGAAGTACTACGCACGCGCTTTAAGTATCTATGAAGAGATCGGCTACCAGGAGAATATCCTGCTGACATACAACAACATGGGGACGCTCTTTTCTGATTATGACCTCGCGCGAGCAGAAGAGTATTATCTGAAAGCGCTCAAACAGGCGAAGCTCATTGGTGCGAGGGTAACAATTGCGTTTCTATACATCAATCTAGGGTCAATAAACCTGAACCGGCTCATGGATTATCAAGCACAGCAGAACTACCGCCGTGCCCTCGAGATTGCAAAAGAAATTGGCCTCCATGAGGCAGTCATTGTCAGCAATCTCGGTTTGAGTGAGCTACATCGCGGAAAAGGGAATTTGAAAAAGGGCAGGAATCACCTTGCGACAGCATATCGCCTCGCAAAACGGCACAATGTCAAATATCGAGCCATTGAGTGCCTGCAGGAAGAGATGGAGTATCTACTTCTCGCACGGCAGGTTAAACGTGCAGACCTTCTGTCAAGAAAAATTTTCACACAATTAAGGCAAGAACGGAGTATTGCGCATAAGATGTACAGCCTCATATACCGGGCACGGATATTCGTCGAGTCGAAGAAGTTCGCCAAGGCACATGCCTACTACAGTAAGGCCTATACCTATATTAAAGCACTACCACCAAACAGGATTGCCGGTGAGATCTTTTACTTCAGAGGTGTTGCCTACAAAAAGGAAAGGCGTCTTAAGGAAGCGCTCAAGATGTTCCTTAAAGCAAACCAGATATTTGAAGAAGTTGGTAATCTGCGCTACCTTGACAAGATAGAGCAAGAAATGAGTCATGCACGGTTGTAGGACGAATTTATGGTAGTGTATAAAAAAGAGGCACACGCGGTGCCTCTTTTTTATTAAACAATCCGATATTATTCTATGCTTAAAACCTTGAATTCAATTCGCCTGTTGAGATCCCTTCCTGTCCTAGTACGGTTGTCGGCAATTGGCTGTCTCTCGCCGTAGCCAACCGCGATCACGCGTGACGGGTCAATACTATGGTATGTGATAAAGTATTGTCTGACAGCATTTGCACGCTGGAACGAGAGCTTCTGGTTGTAGGAATCCGAGCCGATGCTGTCCGTGTGACCGCTGATTTCAACACGCATTTTCGGTCGTGCCTTGAGCACGCGTGCCGCGTCATCCAGCACAGGATACGATGTCGGTTTGATGACTGCCGAGTTGAAATCAAAGTGAATCCCGACAAGAATGATCTTTTCACCGACTGCGGGCATGGGCCGTAGTATGAAATTCTGGATTTTGGTTTCATTCTTTACGAGCACGATTGGCGCGTATTCGGGAATGTAGTCCTGTGCTTCAACCCGTACTGAATAGGTCCCTGGTGGTACTTCTACTTTGAAGATGCCGGTTACTCCATCTGTGGCTGCTTTGGGAAGGTCGGTTCCAACAAAAATGATATTGGCAAGGATCGGGTTCTTCGTGTCTTGTTCAGAAACCATACCCGTCAGTATGGCGCCTCCCCTGCGCATGCCAATATCCACTATCTTAGTTGCATCTTCCTGCAGCGTCACGATCTTTTCTTCAAACATATAGCCTGGTGCCTCAACACGGAGCCGGTAGGAACCTGGAGCAACTTCTGCCTCGTAGTATCCTGCAGTATCAGATGCGACTGCCTTGAACTCGGTCTTCGGGAATGAGATTTGAGCCAGCAGTGGTGCACGCGTGATATCGTCATAGACCTTGCCTTTCACGATTGAAACAGATTTCTTGTTCAGATTGAAGTCGAGCACGAGTTCATCACCATCCTTGAGCACAATGCCCCGCTCCTTCCATCGGTAGCCAGGTGCTTCAACATGAAGACGATGGCTGCCAGGCGTGAGGGTTGCCTCATAGTAACCGGCGCCCGTCGCCATGACTGCTTCCTGGTCTGACTCAGGGAAGGCAATTGTTGCAGCGATCGGTTCACTTGTTTTGGCATCATAGATCTTTCCCGTCACCTTTGCAATTGGTATGTGCACTTCTATTTCTTTCACGAGGTCAACACCTGCTGAAAAGTTGAAGAATGGTTTATACCATACGTCGTCAGACGTTGGATTGACAATGCCGAGTTCGCACCCGAGGTCAAAGCTTATTGTACTCGAACCAAAACGCAGGCCCGGTGTGACCCATAGCGATTCTTCACTGGCATCCATATCGTACATACCGTATACCTCGAACAGTATCCGTGCTGCATCCGCTGGTATGAGTTCAATACCGCCGCCATGAATGAGGTAGTCTGGTCGCTCTCGGATGTCTTCAGGTGCCACGTACCCTGGATTCTTTTCAGTCCCGGGCACAAGGTATCCAACATTGAGATGGGTCGCAAACGGTCCGACCCTGATGTCAAACAAGCCGGCAAAACCGATATCAGGGTCATGTGGAATGTGAGGAGGAAAATTTGGTACAATACCATCGAATGTATCAGCGTAGAGTGCCCTATCTTTTTCCTGTTCGCTTGAGGAGAGCCACAATCCGAAATCCACAAAGGCATCAACACCGACTGCATAGACTAAGGGGGTTTCTTCGTCAACAACAAACGGATAACCGATTTTTGCACCGACTTCTACTGTCCTGAAGCCGATAACCGGCGATGGGTCACCGCGCCGTACTGGATAGTCGTTTGCTTCGTAGTATTTCACGAAAGGAGTGACGTGTGTTCGTATTTCAAGGTAGTCAATTATGGCATAGGACAGTCCAACCGGTGCATCAAAGAATAACCGACGGTCGGTTGTGGTTTCATCTTGGACGGTCACATCGTGACTTTCCCAGCGTGCAGTCGGTGCCATGTGGAATGAAAACATGCCCATATTGTGAGGCTGGGCATACTGCACCTTAAACATACCACGATTACCATAGACTGATATCTCTTGCGCAACGAGCAGCATTGGTAGCAGGCAGAGAACACATGCCACCTTCTTCATATGACCTCCTTTTTGTTTTTACTGAATCGAACCGGCCCCAACGGGAATCGAACCCGTGTCTCCACCTTGAAAGAGTGATGTCCTAACCGCTAGACGATGGGGCCTTGTGGGTCAGAATATATAAATTTCTGAATGATTCGTTATCGACGATTGCCTGGTTGACCAAGAAGTGATTTTCCAGATTGGTATTCGCAACCAGTATTCGATTGCAGAGGGCTTCGCTGAGTGCGAGCAAGAATTTCGCAGCGACTTTCGGATTTTCCGCGATAATGGTTTGGAACTCATCTTTCTCGAACGTAAACAATCGGCAATCAGTTTTTGCTTTAACACTCGCTGACCTCGGTTTATCGGTAATGAGCGCCATTTCACCAAAAAAGGATGCCTCAGGCAGTTCAGTGAGCAAAAGGACCACATCTCCGCGTGTCAGGTACACTTCCACACGGCCTGATTCAACAACGTACATTTCGTCCCCAGATGACCCTTCTTTGACGATTATCGTATTCTCAGCCACTGTTCGTGTTTTCCACTTGATGAGCATCCAGTCGACCTCTTGTGGCGTCAAATACTTGAATAGGCTGACTTTCGATATGTCTTTCATTACTCCATTCTAGCCATATTCCAATAGTTGTCAAGTTACCGTGTGGCATATTTTCATTAGTCTTATAGCCCTATAGTCTTATTGTCCTATCGTCATTTCATTGATTCGACTATCAGACTATGCGACTATCTGACAATGGGACTCATGAGAATTCTGTCGAGCTCCTCAAACGGAGTCCCAACATAGAGGGAAAAGCGCGACCACTAATGGCGTATGGCATATGGCTAATAGGGTCATCGGGGTCAGGTCTCAACATTTGACATTTGTAAGATACACGGAGACCGCCGAAAAATCACAGAGGACGCGGAATTCTGAGACAAGGGGACATTAAGGAAGTTCTCGATTCGCACAAGGTGCTCACTCGAACAGTAAATTGTATCAGATTGCCGCGGGACTTCGTCCCTCGCAATGACGTTTTCCATCTGGTCAACGCGAAACTTGTCGCGCCTTCTGGCGCAGAATCCGAATAGTTGGGATGGTTGCATAGCTGGATGGCTCGATGGTTAACAACTATGCAGCAATACAACTATCAAACTATGGAACCAAACCGTGGTGGCAGAGTTTACTCTGCGGATATCGATCAGTCTGATTGTCTCATAGCCCTATGGTCTTATTGTCGTATTTATGACTATCAGACTATCCTACAATCAGACCATCAGACTAATCATTAATCCGACCATCCAACTATGAAGCTATTCAGCTATACAACTATATTGATTTTTCCGGGCAGGCGCATATAATCTGCTGTAGTGAAGACAACTTCGGTGCACAGACAGCTGGAAAAGGCAAAGCCCGGCGTGCTCGCCCTGTTTGACCCTGACCGTATGCCAATGGACAAGGTCAGGCAGGTGACAGAGTTCGTTTGTGAACAGGGTGTTGCGGGTATCCTCGTCGGTTCATCACTCTTGGTATCACCTCATTTTGACGCCTTTGTCGTCGCGATCAAGAAAACAACCGACAAACCAATCATCATCTTTCCTGGATGTTCTCATCAAGTTTGTTCTGCCGCCGATGCCATTTTCTTCTTGTCGCTGTTAAGTGGCAGAAACGCCAATTACCTTGTTGGCGAACAGGTGAAGGCTGTCTTTGTGATTCGTGAGTACGGTCTTGAGGTGATTCCGGTCGGTTATATGCTCATTGAGTCAGGTAGTTACACGGCAGTTGAATTTGTTTCAGGCACCAAGCCTATTCCTCGGAACAAACCCGAGATTGCGGTTGCCCATGCACTCACA
>DAOVBK010000198.1 GCA_030670605.1 Candidatus Stahliibacteriota bacterium | reverse complement strand
GGGTAAGCAGTCTAACTGAACAACAAATCGTGGCATTGCTCGCCAGAGACCTCGAATCTCCTGTTGCGAAGTTCGGCGCTTCAGATACGACGAACGTTTCACACCTGTTTTTTAGCAGGAAAAAACTGAAACTTACCCGATATCCGCTCTCCTTGTTGACACGTGTGAAAAAAAGACTATGATTTTTCCAGTGCACATCACCCTTTTTCTCCTGTGTATTACACCGATCGATTCAATACCACTCACCACGGCGTGTCATAATATACATGTGTATCAGGACGCCATATTTTGTGCCCCCTTTACAGGTAACAGCATATTCATGCTTGATGAACAGGGAACAATGCAACCAATCACGTTCACCGATAATGTAAACTATCGGATTCATAACATCGCGGTAACACCTTTTTCCTGCTATCTGAACAATGTGCGGTCTATTGAGAAGTACTACTTTAACTCTGGTATCACAGAAATAGTTTACAAAGCAAACGATATTACTTCCTTTATTATTACACGGACCGAAGAGATCATTTTGTCAGAACGACAGAAACGACAACTCATTTTTCTTGATTTTATGTACGCACCTCGTTTTATCATGGAGGAAGTGACTGTGAAGGATATGTTCTACGTTGACACGATCATCTATCTTCTTCTCCAGAACCGAATTTTGCTTTGCGATGAATATGGTAATATAATAAATGAAAAAAGTATCTCCATTACAGCACGCAGAATATTCGCGTATAACAATAACATAATACTTTTCTCGCCGGGTGATATGTATCTGAGCAAAATAAGTGATGGCGTGCAAAGAATAGAATTACTGCACGGTGTGAGTGACATCGCGGAGCATGACAATCATATTGTCATCCTCGACAATCATGGTACTACTCTCTTTGTTTATCGCAAGTCAGATTTCTGAAGGCGATACAACCTTCCAAGAACTCGACTCAGTGTACTATCGTTACGAAATGATAGAAAGCGATACGACACTGTATGATTCTATTTTTGTTCCCGTGGAGATCGATACGTCAAGAACCACAGCGGGAGAACTAAGAATCAGCGGTACCAAGGATTTCTCTTTTGATGCCGATCAAGGATTTGATCAAGGGCTTACGGTTGGCATCGCCGGTGAGATTGAAGGTGTCCGTGTTGAAGGTAATCTCTCTGACAAGGCTGCTCCCTCTTCAACAATACAGCTTTCCGAAGTGGAAAAGATCAGCCTAATAATATCGACGAAGAATTTCTATGGCGGGCTCGGCACCCTGAGCCTCAGTCTGCCGTTTGGCATCACCGATGAGATTTATGGTAGCAGAATCGGTGTGTACACAACAGACAAAGGGAAAGGCATAAACGCCGCGTATGCAGTGAATAGAGGAGTATATCAGCGTCTCCAACTAAAAGGAGAAGAAGGTAAGCAAAGCCCCTACTTCCTTGGTGGCAGTGCCGTTGCTGGCACAGAACGGGTCTATCTTGCAGATGGTGTGGCGCCTGCGAAACTCCTCGAACGTGACCGAGACTACACGATAGACTATACGACGGGCATTCTTTCATTCACCAATAAAAATATTATCACAAACCGCTCACGCATCGAGATAGAATATGAACAGGCAATAGAGGACTATCAAAATGTCTATCTTGAGGGCGACGGTACAACAACATTTGGCAGTATCTCAATCACTGGTATGTATCGCCGTAAGTATGATGACAAGAACAATCCCTTGACCTTCACGCTGAGCCCTGCACAAGAAGAGAGTCTACGTGCAGCTGGTGACAGTTCAGTTGTCCGGTATACGTTTGCCGACACGTCATCTGAAGGAAATTACATTCTGGACCAAGGTCATTTCGTGTATGTCGGTGAAGGAAACGGAGACTATCGTGTTACCTTCTTCTATGCTGGTGAGAATAACGGTGAATATGTGTATGATCCCACAATAAAGGCATTCGTTTACCAAGGCATAGCACTCGGCAATTACTCACCGACCAAGCTTGTTCCATTACCCGTCGCAGATGATTTTTATGGTGTCGGTGCCGATTTCTTCGAAGTGCTGTCGGTCGATGTTTTTGGATCAGACTATGATAAGAACTCCTTCTCAACACGTGATGATGAAAACAATACAGGCACCGGCTACCGACTGCGCCTCGATGCAACACCATACATTTTCACAATTCGTGGTGCATATATTAACTATGACAAGACACTTACCATGCCACAGGGGAAGAAAGAGATTGACTACCAATACCAATGGAATACAGGAGAACCCCTTGAAGAAATGGGCTCTGTTTTTGTCGGCGTACAACCGATGTCCAGCCTGCGGATGGAGGCAGGCTACGGTATGCTCAATGATGTTCATACACGCAAATCTCTCGTGTTATGGCCCGCGTTTTTCTATCTCGGGTATGAAGCGGTGGATAGTATCAACAGGTACTACACCGGTATGGAAAAAGCCTTGGGCAATTTCTCGCTCAATGCACGGTATGAATACATCAGACAATCACATCTACTACGCTACGGCACACAATACGATTTGTCGAGAAGCACATCACTTGGCATCTCCGGTAGTTACGACAAAAATACGACATCGAGAGGAATAACAACCGTCTTCGAGCTCTCAACTGTTCCCCTGAAACTGAATCTTGGTCACCGCTTATATAATGACACAACATTTCTTTTTGGCGACGCGACGGCGAACCTGCAACTGGCGAATGTGTTGTTGATCGGCAGCCTTCAACACAGCCAGCGATACTCTCAGAAGAAGGATGAAGTATATGTCGAGGTCGAAGAAGAAGAGGGTAATTATGTATTCGATTCGACAACGAATACGTACATCGAAAAAGAAGGCGGTAATTACAAGAGAGAAATCTTTCTGCTCCAGGAATTCGACCGCGTGGTGAGCCGAACATATAGTATCGAAGCTCGTTATGCGCAATCCATCTTTGATGCACTCGGGCGGTTTTCCTATGTTGACGAGAAAAACTTCACGAGCTACACAAATGATCTTGCGGTATCACTTGGACAGAGTGAGTATAATATTCTTTTTGATCTGACACAAGATTTTGCAGAAGATGCACGGTATGCCATCGCCACGGAGAAAAGAGAACAACGTAGATTTGCCATCACGCCGACCTATCATCGATTCAGTGGGCGCGGTGAGGTCATGGAGGCTATTGATAGAAGCAATGATTTCATAAATGAAAAAACCAACTCGTATGTTGGTGAGCTATCGTACCGCATTCTTCTGAAACCACTCCTGCGCCCACGAATTAGCTACACATATACTACGCTGTATTCTGATTTCTATGATAATCTCAACATACGTCTACAAAAACCGCAGATCGCTTTTCTCATAGGCTTTCCTTTTTTTAATAAAGGAAGGCTTGAAACCACCGGTTCGCTCATCTATCGAAACTACAATGTCGATACTGTTCCCTTTTTGTTCACGGCGAATGAACCGCCCGGTCTCACCAAACTCCTCAACATAACGGGGAGTCTTGCACTGGGCAGAAATACCGTCTTCAGCCTGGTCTACAGACTTGAATTCCCACCAGATAATGACTATCATCAGAACCTCCGTTTTCAGACAAAGATACGGTTCTAGAATGAAACTGCACGACTTTGACTACACACTACCACGAGAATTCATCGCGCAATATCCTCTGGAAAACCGTGGTCATGCGAAACTCCTTATTTTAAGAAGAACAACTGGCGAAATCATACACAGCATATTCAATGATATCGCTCGATTCTTTTCAAAAGGAGATGTTCTCGTTATTAATAACACGAAAGTGTTCAAAGCGCGGCTCAAAGGGAAAAAGAAAACAGGTGGGAGTGTTGAGATTTTGCTGATCAAAGAACACGCACCAGGTGTTTGGGAAGCTATGATTTCG
>DAOVBK010000291.1 GCA_030670605.1 Candidatus Stahliibacteriota bacterium | reverse complement strand
CGAGCTTCTTTCCCCGTTTGATAAGTTCCATGAGCGCAAGGTGCACATGCGGGTAAAGAACCAACGCTGCTTCACGGGCTCGGCGGTACCCCACAATCCCTGCTGCATGGATACGATAGTCAATGCTGCCAAATTCCTTTGTGAAAAACTTGTCGAAGACACGCTGGTCCTCAATACCTTCTTCATCGTATATTTTGTAAATACTTTCCTTTGCTGCATTCCGCGACATATTCAAACCAGCATCAATCATTGCCACAACCGCAGCTTCAATTGCCGC
The DNA here is from genome assembly GCA_030670605.1 of Candidatus Stahliibacteriota bacterium. Taxonomy (GTDB): domain Bacteria; phylum Hydrothermota; class Tepidihabitantia; order SM23-42; family SM23-42; genus DAOVBK01. The sequence goes on along the minus strand of DAOVBK010000291.1, from coordinate 2,281 downwards.
TTCTTTCATTGCCATAAAATCAACGAGCGTGTTGTCGAGGTCAAAAATGACGGCCTTGATCATAGGTGCGACCGCAGGACACCGGCTGCCTTTTCTGGTGCATAATGGTTGATGTAGAAACCGGTTCCGAGCTCGAACCCGGTTGTTCTATAGATCCGTGGCATTATTTCAATGTGCCAGTGGAAGTCTTGTTTTATTGTCTTCCAGTAGCTGGTCTTTGGCAGCAAGTTGGGACTATCGTTGAGGATAAGATTGTACGGTGGATCTTCGAGCACCTCATGCATTATGCCGATTACCTTCTTCAGAACTTGTGAAAGATCAAAGACCTCATCCTCATCGATGAGCTTGTAGCTGTACATGTGACGCTTCGGTAGAATGAGAACTTCAAATGGGAAACGTGAGGCGTACGGAGCAATCACGACAAATTTGTCGCTTTGAAAAATTAACCGGTCACCCATTTCAATTTCCTGAAACATCAGATCACAGAACAAACAGCGCTCTTTATAACCATAGTATTCACGCGCCCCGCTCAATTTCTGTTTCACTCGTACCGGTGTTGCCGGTAGCGCGATCAGATCTGAATGCACGTGGTTTACAGTCGATGCACCGGCAAGCGTCCCATGGTTTTTGTAGATGAGAACATAGCGAAGCCGTTTGTCTTTGTGCAAATCGTCAATCCGCATTCGATATGTATTCAAGACAAGACGGATTTGCTCATCGGGGAGTTCAGAAAAACGTATAAGGTGTTGTGGTGTCTCTACAATCACTTCATTCGCACCTACGCCACTCACCATATCGTAGACACCAACACCTGTTTTCGCCAATGTGCCCTCGATGCGCAGAATCGGCTTGATATTCGGAATAACACGTACCTTCCAGCCTGGACCGTTCGCAGCAGTACCGTCTCGAATCGCATAAATCTCGTTCGGCGTGCGGCTCTCCTGTCCTTCACAGAATGCACAACCGTCCTTTTCTGGTGCTTGCTGCGCTTTGGTCTTCGGAATTGAGTCATTCTCCGTATCAATGATCACCCATGTATCGGTGACGATGTCTCTCCTCACCTCCGACATACAACCTCCTCCACTCTCAACTCTCCCCTCTTAACCCCGGCCTCGCCTTGCGAAGCGGGGCGGGCTCTCCACTGTCTTGTCTCAACTTCCCACTGTACTTTCGTGCGGTCTCGCCAGCGATCTGATGCGCATACCGCAGTGGACTCGGGATGCGGTATTTTGTCACTGAGGCGAGCACGTACTCGCGACAGTCATCGAAATCCACGAGATGACCAGGCGACACAAACAGTGGATTCACATCATCCCTCGTTCTCAACACCAAACCGATTCTCGTAGTTTCCGAAACAAGGTACGCGTAAGAACCCTTGTGCACATCGGGAAGCTGATATCCTCCAAACAAATGTGACTTCGCACATCCTATAGTTGGCGTCTTCAGTATGATCCCAAGATGGGTGGCAAGACCCAGCCCGCGCGGATGCGCAATGCCCTGACCATCAACGAGCATAAGGTCTGGTTTTCGCTTCAGTTTTTTGTAGCATTGAAGAATAACTGGGATTTCCCGAAACGATAAGAACCCAGGTATATAGGGTACACAATCTGGTGCATGAGCACATACCTGCTCCAGTAATTCCAGTTCAGGAAACGCGAAAACGCAAATGCATCCAACAAGCCTGTCGCGCGATATTGCAACATCAACACCGGCGATGTAGTTCACCACCCGTGCGAGCTTCTCAAGCTTGACCTTGTGGGCAAGTTTATATTGATGAAGTTTGAAATGGTCTGTTCTCAAATGGAGTTACTCAACAGTGACACTCTTGGCAAGGTTTCTCGGTCTATCAACATCCAGGCCTTTCATTGTCGCAATGTGATAGGCAAGCAGCTGCAGCGGAATCACCGCCATGACGGGAGATATAAACTCAGTGCATTCTGGTATCTCAATTGAATACTTGCTAATTGCCTTTGTCCTATCATCTCCAGCAGTGATGACCGAAATGACAACACCACTGCGTGCGACGACTTCTTGCATATTGTTGAACATCTTGTCATACACACTCGAATGTGTGTTGATACAGACAACTGGCATGTTCTCATCAATCAGTGCAATCGGACCATGTTTCATCTCTCCTGCGGCATATCCTGTTGCATGAATATAAGAAATCTCTTTCAACTTGAGAGCTCCCTCAAGTGCCGTCGCATAGTTTAGTCCTCGTCCGATGAACAAGAAATCTCGGGAATTGTAGAATACCTTTGCAATATCCCTGATTGCTGTA
>DAOVBK010000069.1 GCA_030670605.1 Candidatus Stahliibacteriota bacterium | reverse complement strand
AGCAGAGCACGCTCTGTGCCACGAGCATGCGAGAACGGAGTCATCATTCCATGACGGAACATCTCCGTAGAGTCACGTGGACTCCACGAGAGTCAACGGACCGCGATATTACGGTCAAATCGTAGATTTGAGTAATATCGGGATTAGGATTTGGGCTTTGGTATTGTTCTCGACCTCTCGCTCTACTCGAGACTTACAGCAATCTCGCCTGTCCCGCCATATGTCTCGAACAACGTGAGAGGAACGAAGTGAGGGAAACAGTGATCTCATTCGCGTGAGTATCTTGCTTATTGAACAACGACCAGTTTTCTGAATTCGGTCTGTACGTCGTCCGTCAGTTTGACAAAGTAGACGCCGGATGGCAATTCCAAATAGAGATCTTTTATCACAGCGCCGTCCACAGAAATGCTCTCCGCACATCTGCCACTCTCGTCGTAAATAGTGAATTCCACAGTTCCGTAGTATGGGCTTTGCAATCTAATGGTCACGAGTCCGTGTGTGGGATTGGGAAATATAGTGAAGGCTGCACCTTCTGTTTCTTTCTCCATTTCTGTAATACCGGTTGTCCTTCCGAGCTGTCTGATTGCCGGGTCACCGAATAGATTGTAGTGATACGTTGGAAGCCAGAAATTGCCTATCGTCATGAAGTCATTCCGAGCAAGGTCATATGCGTCGCCAATAACAGCATCAGTGTTCAGCGTATCCACAAGTAGTCGTTCGAAGAAGTGATACGGAATACCGCCACGATCAGCAGAGGTCATCCAGCAAATCCGTGAACTGCTGATGACTGCGGATGAACCATGATTGAGCAACTGAGAACCGAGCCCAGCAACATCGGGATTGCCACACAGACAGGACCTCAGAATAGTTGTTGCTGGATAGTCGTCATCTAATTGGTTGACATCTGATGTCGTCAGGGTGAATGGCCATTGCATTTCAAATGATTCTGGTACACCATCACCATCATCCCATGCCCATATTTTCCGCGCAAACCCGATGTTGTTTCCATGATGGCACTCATACATAATGCCTTTCTGCTGCCAGTAACTAACCATGTTATTGTGCGTTAATGAATCGGTGCACGTGTAGGGACATGGCGCGAGTCCACCTTTTTCATAGAGATAAACGGCATTTGCGCGGTCGAGAACATTATCGTCCATCAGTTGTTCTAAGTATTCTGCGCCATCATTCCGGCTATTACCGCTATAATCTTCATTTGCATAGTAGTAAAGGGCGCCCGCAAGCAGCGAAGCCGTTTTGTAGCTATGGTCAGTATTTGTGTCAAACTGGACTAGTTTTTCACAAATGTGCTCGATGGTCGTTTGTGAACTGAACGGTATTCTTCCAAGGTGAATGTCCGCATGATAATCTGGATTGTCTTCACCAACAGGATTGAAATATTCGTCATACACTTCTCCGTAATACGAATCTCTGTCACTGTTCCACCCCAGCGTGTCATGGTCAGTGAGCTCAGCATAGTAGAGGTCGCTCGGTATTGGTGAATAGTCTGGATGGTTCCACGGGCTGTTTGGATCATTGTTAAAGGGAACCATCGAACGCCATGGCATATCAGTGGAGAATCCGACGAGCAACAGATATTGAATATCAGCCAGATTTTCGCGCAGGTAATTTCTTATTTTCTGCGGTAGATCAGCACCTGTCATATTCGCTTCAATGTATTCTTTTGTGACTACATGCACGTCACACCCTCTGCTTTGATGATAAGCGACGAGTGTATCCACCGCATTCGTCAACGATGCTGGAATAATGATGTAATAGCCGTTTGCGCGTTTTGGGGTGCTAGTATGATACCAGTGCTGTGCGTCGTGCCAGTTGAAAATGACATCTTCAGCGATTCTATCATATGTGATGTCATTCATTAAGCTGTTCCAGAACTGTGCCCGTTTGCTGCCTGGTGCCGGCATGTGGTAGTGAATGTTCACGGTGATAGTGGGAGTGTAGCACAGTTCATGAGCAACTGGATTATAGGCAAAATGATAACATATGATATCAACGAGCGTGTATTTTCTGAGTCCGCCCGTTGAGGAAACCCTACCGTATGTTTGTGGATAGAGAGCGTCAGTCGTGTAGTATATATCTTTCTGCTGTTCATACATTGTGTAGAGACCTGTAATTGATCCATGGTCCGTGAACGGCAGCATTGGTTGAGTCGGAGGTATGTCTATTTTTCCAATTACCTGATATGAACCAGAGAACGAAGCAGATTCAATCAGGGCACCAGGTGGCACGCAGATTGTCACCTTGCGACCGGGTATGTTCGGTGCACCAGGTACATTGAAGTATGCTGCGTTTTCTGCGACGAGTCTGCCATGCTCAATTTCAAAAGCGGGCGCCGGTACAGTGATACTCAAAACGTCTGCAAAGCACAGCGTGAAGGCACAACATGCAGTCAATATACGCATTGTTTTCCTCCTTATTACCTCACTACAGTATACTGTGCCACGTGCGAAAAGTCAACCCGCAACTTATACGTGCATCATTTTGTTGTTTTGTCAATTAACAAAATGATAAAATGATAATGAATTGACTTTGTTATCTACGTATATACAATGTGCTGACAGAGAAAAGGAGGGTGCGTGAGTGAGGTAATCTGTGGGGGCGTTTTTGTGCATGGAAATACACTACTTAGAAGAATATAGACTATGGACACCGACAATCGCTCAGTGGTTTTATGATGAGTGGGGTGATTTCTATCCCAACCTGACTGTTGACGATATTGCCGAGCGGTTAGAACAACGGACCAACACTGATAAGATTCCGCTTGCGCTGGTTGCCGTTGAGGATAAGCAGGTCATCGGTACCGTGAGTCTCAAACAGCATGATATGGATACGAGGATGCAATATTCACCATGGCTTGCATCGCTTTATGTCAAGAAAATGCATCGGCACAAATGTGTGAGTATCAAGCTTATCGAAGCAGGAATTAACAAAACAATTGAATTGGGTATCAAGGTTCTTTATCTGTATACAATCATTCCACAACACAAAGCGTTCTATATCTCACACGGGTGGAAGCTCGTCGAGATAACCAGGTATCGGGGAAAGACAGCAACGATAGTCACGAAGCAATTAGAATAGTCACTTCTGTTTCATGGATTTCTTTGATTATGTCACATTGGCATACCTCATTCTTTTCTGCATCATCCTGTTTGGAAGAGTAGTAATCTTGAGAAAAAGAGGAGTCAGAGCATTCGTCATAGGTCAAGGTAAGAAAGGTTTTCAGTTAGCACTTGAAGTTTCTTTTTTTGTCGGGCTTATTATATGGTCCATAGAAGTAGTGGCACATGCAGTGCACTTATCATTTCATATCTTTCCTGCAGTCTTCCACACAATTATGTTCAATAGGCTGCTGCTCAAGATAATTGGGGTTGTGCTTATCTGTCTTGGCTACGTCATTTTCATAGTTGCCCTGAGAACACTGGGTAGGTCATTGCGAATAGGTATTGATAATAAGCATCCAGATACACTGGTAACTGATGGGATATTTGCCCTTTCACGGAACCCTATATTCCTGTCTTTATTTCTCTTGTTCATTGGCATGGTGTTCATACATAGTAATCTTTTTTTCTTAATATCAGCAGCCATTATTGTGTTCGGTTTTCACTATCAGGTTTTACAGGAAGAGAAATTCTTGCTGAAACAGTATGGTGAATCATACAGGCGATATATGAGCACGGTGCGGAGGTATTTCTAGAATATGGGAGAATTTGCTGTGCCGCAGCAGGTTGTTACACTTATGGCCGGATTTGAAAAACCGTGGGGTATTTGTGGCGGATGGGCAATCGATCTCTATCTTGGAAAAGTGACGCGGGAGCACCATGATATTGAGATTGCTGTATTCAGAAAAGACCAGATTGCAGTACAGACTCATCTACGTGACTGGTATCTTACGAAGGTAGTCTCACTCGCTGGTCAGCGTGACCAATGGAAAGAGGACGAGCAATTGCAGCCTCCCATTCACGAGATCCACGCACAACGACCGGATACGGTATTGCATCATCTTGAAATACTTTTAAATGAATCTGCAGGAGACCACTGGCAGTTCCGGAGAGACGCGCGTGTGACACGACCGCTTTCAATGATATGGGGATATTCAGATGACGGTATTCCGTATATGAATCCTGAGATCGTGCTACTCTACAAGGCGAAGAAACCAACACCAAATGATGAAGCAGATTTTACGCATGTCTGCACAGTGCTCGCCTCGGAGCCTCGGTGCTGGCTGAAACACGCATTAACAACATGTTATCCTGGACATCGCTGGTGTGATGTTCTGTAATGGGAGGAAGTGTATGCCCACATTTGATACACCGATCCTGCACAAGGTTTTGATTCGTGCTGATCGAGAAAAAGTTTTTGATGCTATGACCACAGCACAAGGGCTTGATCAGTGGTTCACACAGGGCTCTTCAATTGACCGCAGACCTGGCGGCACATTGGTTTTCCGATGGAAAGATTGGGGACCGCACAAGTACACAGGTGAAGCGAAATGTCCGATTGTTGATGTCGAGGTGCCACAGAAATTTGTTTTTAGGTGGTGGGAAGACCATTCCACAACGGTCGAAATGAATTTTGAAGAAATCAATGAAGGAACGTTGGTGCGGCTCAAAGAATATGGCTATGAAGATTCAGCAGAAGGTCACCGACGATTGATCGAGTGCGCGATTGGCTGGGGTGAAGCCCTCACGCTCCTGAAGTTCTTTTGCGAACATGGTGTGACGTACTAGTTCTTCTGATACGAAATTCCTAGGTTTCGTTGATGACTTTCTTCGTCAGGTCTGCGATTTTCGTGCCGTATTTTTTACACGCGGCAAGGACTTTTTCATCTGGTTCGCCGATTGCGACAGGACCGTAATGAAAACTTCCTGCTTCGCCCACGACCACCATGCCATGAATGAGCAGTGCTTCAAGAATACTCAAGACCGTCGTTTCTGCACCACCACCGATACCTCCGGCTGAGGTGAACGCACCACCGACCTTACCAGACAGTTTACCGTGATACTTCACGCTGTCGTCGAGCAGCTTCTTCATTTCTGCTGCCATGAGTCCGTAGTAGGTCGGTGAGCCACATATAAATGCATCATACAGAGGTAAATCATCGACGTTCATTGTGCTGACATCTTTCAGGTCGGCGTCGACACCAGCCTGCTTTACGCCTTCGGCAACTGCTTCAGCCATTTTTTTTGTGTTGCCCGAACGTGAATAATAGGCAACTAATATCTTCATAGATTCTCCTTTTGAAGATAAGGCACTTTAAGACAACCGGGGAATAATGACAGATATCAAATGCTAAATGTCGAGTAAATGTCAAATCCCTAAATCCAAAATAGGGTATTCTAACCTTGAACGCTGTCGTACACGTGGTTCGTAATTCGTGATCGTGGATTAACACCCTCACCTTTACCCCGTTAGAAATTCCATCCTTTCTCAAGGTTTTTACTCTGTCTCGCGAAGCGGTCTTTTCGGTATCCTTTGGGCATAGATTAGCCTGCGCTTGAGATTTCTAACGGGGTGAATCCTCTCCCTCAACAGGGAGAGGAAATATAAGAAATCTGCCGCCAATTGCCTTATTCCAGTAAATATTTTCTCCAAAACATAATCCGTGCTCTTCTATAGAATTCAAAATTCTGTTTCTTGCTGAGTCCATGGCCTTCATCTTCGGCTAATAAGTACCAGACATCAACACCATTGCCGCGTACCGCATCCCTGATCTGTTCAGCCTCAGAAACCGGAACACGCGGGTCATTGAGACCCTGCACAATGAATAGTGGTTTGGTTATTTTATGTGCATTGGTGAGGGGAGAGATATCGTTCAAGAATTGCCGCATTTCAGGATCGCGCTCATCTCCGTACTCTTCTCTGCGAAGCTGTCGACGGTAGTCGGCGGTTGTTCGTAAGAATGTCACAACATTACTAATGCCGTATGAATCAATACCGCAGCGTATTCGATTACTATAGTGCGCCATAGAAGCGAGGACCATGTAGCCGCCGTACGAACCACCCCTGATAGCGACACGCGATGCGTCGAGTTCTGGTTGTTTTTCAATCCAGTCCAGAAGTGCACCAATGTCCTTGACTGCGTCTTCACGTTTGTACCCATCATCAAGCGCTTTGTACGTTTTACCATATCCAGAAGAACCTCGTATATTTGGTGCGATATAGGCAATGCCCAGTTCATTGAGATTGAACTGAATCGTCGTTGAGAAGTATGGGACATATTGTGATGCTGGGCCTCCATGACACATGATTATGACCGGATACGGAGGCTCGTACTTTGTTGGCTGATAGTAAAAAGCTGGGATCATACGAGGCGCACCATCTACACTGTCAAAGGTTGGATAGTGGATGAGTGTTGGTGAAACAAAATCAGTCGTGTCGAGTCCAATTACTTCAGAATATGTCCATCGTAGAAATGTCTTGCTTTTAAGGTCAAGCGTGTACACATCGCTCGGTGCGGTTGGTCTGTTTATAATAAAGGCAAGTTGATTACCTGCCGGTATAAAATGGATACTATAGATATGACCATCTGGCAAACGTGCCTGCGTGATTTTACGCGTTGGTAAATCCAGGAAGTATAGCTTGATGAAGCCGTCTTCATTACTCAGAAATGCAATCATGTTCTTATTCGGTGCGATTTCAAAGCTGCTAATATCCCAGGGTATGTGCTTTGTCAGAATATCGATGTGTTTTGTCGCGAGGTCATAATAGTGCAGTTGTCTGAAATCACTGAACTGATCAGACGTAAGATATATGCCCTTACCATCAGGCGACCAGCGTGCGCTGCCGTATGAAATTTCTTGTTCAGATGGGTTGATTTCGGTTAGTTGTTTTGTATCTATGTCGAGTATGTAAAAATGTGACTCGGCAGATGAAATATAGTGATTGATGAGCAATCGTGTATCATCCGCTGAGAAATCAAGGGCGCTCCAGAATCCCTCTGTTTTGAGAACACATCGAAAGCTCTGCATGCCAGCGAGTGTTCCGACGTAGATGTCAAAGTCTTTTCCATTTCTCATGGTGCTGGAGAATGCGAATTTGTCGCCTCGGTTTGACCAGCGAATGTAGCGATGCCGTGAGCGACCATCTGTTAGAAGTTGATATTGACCGGTCTCATAGTTACATTTGTAGATCTGTGCCAGTTCATTTCCTGCAGAATCTTTTGTAAACAGAAAGTATGGGTGGTCATGGTCAGGACAGACATAACCACCACTGACTGGTTCATCAAAGAAGGTGAGTTGTTGTCGTGCGCCTTTCGGTGTTTCTACTTTGTGGATTTGGGCAACGTCAGCAAAACGCGTGCTGATCAAAATACCCTGATCATACGGAAGCCAATCACGAAAGCCGGCGCCACGTATGTGCGTATATGGTGTCAGTTTCGTTTCTATATCTTGAGAT
>DAOVBK010000030.1 GCA_030670605.1 Candidatus Stahliibacteriota bacterium | reverse complement strand
GCGACATCCCACTGCGGTATGATGAGTCATGAAATAGTTGATTACCCACATTTGAGAACGCCTGTCTCTAACGGGGCAAGTACCAAGCACCAAACAAATCCCAAATTCTAAATACGAATATTGTCCCCGATATTCTGCTGTTCTGATATGCACCTCCTGATAACCTGATATCCTGATGCACTCTCTATATTGACTTCTGCGGTCTCTGCGGTATTTCAGCACCCTCTGCGTTAATATGCGTTTATAAGCGTGCGAATTCAGTTATTCAAGCCTGACCCTAGTGGTATTTTGGTTCTCGATTCGCGCGTGGCGCTCACTCGCTTGTCCCGAGTAGAACGGGGGGAACAGTAATGATAGTTTATCCTTCGACCGAGGCCGCTTTGTTGTTTGGCGACCGAGTGGAGAAGTTCCTTAATGTACGTTCTCGATTCCCCCGCCCCCTACCAAGAGGCGGGGTCACTCGAACAATAAATCATAGTACTCTTCGAGTAAGTCCTATCGCAGATAGGACGCATCGAGAAGCTCCTTTCTGTTGATTCGCGTGAATCTGCGCTTTTTCTGCGTTCTCTGCGTACAACGAATACGAAATACGAGTCACCAGTACGATCTCCAGCGTCCTTGCCCTGACCCCATCACGTCCATGGTTAACGTAATTGACATCGGCAATAGAAGGACTATAATGCTTTACATCATGGCGCAAAACAGAATTCTCGTTGTTGATGACGAAGAGATTGTCCGAAGATCAATACATGCGTGTTTAGAAGAGGATGGCCGCGATGTTGTCGCAGTCGACGACGGCTACCAGGCAATCGAAAAAATCAAAGACGAAGAATGGGATTTAGCACTTGTCGACCTCAAAATGCCAGGCATTGATGGTATCGAAGTGCTGAAAACAGTAGGCAAACTCAAACCGCACATTCCTGTCATTATTATTACTGCCTATGCGACAGTTGAGAATGCCGTTGAGGCGATGAAGGCTGGGGCGGTTGATTACATAGTGAAGCCCTTCACCCCTGATGAATTGCGGATACGGGTGAGCAAGGCTCTCGAGAAGAAAAGGATAGATGCTGAAAACGTCTTGTTAAAACAAGAACTGGGTGAGCGATATCAGTTTGATAACATCATTGGCACAAGTAAGGTAATGCAGGAGATTTTTAGACTGGTTGAGAAAATTGCACCAACTGATTCAACCATTCTTATTCGTGGCGACAGCGGTACTGGTAAGGAATTGATTGCTCGTGCTATTCATCATCACTCATTGCGCAAGGACAGAAAATTCATTGCTGTTGATTGTGGTGCACTGCCCGAAACGCTTTTAGAGAGCGAATTGGTCGGACATGTTAAAGGTTCATTTACTGGTGCGACAATGACCAAGCGTGGGCTGCTTGAGGTTGCGGATGGTGGCACGTTTTTCCTGGATGAGGTTGGCGACCTGAGCATGGGTATTCAGTCAAAACTGTTAAGAGTTCTTCAGGAAAAAGAGTTCAGGCAGGTCGGTGGCGTGAAGAACATCAAGGTTGACATCCGGCTCGTCGCTGCGACAAACCAGAATCTGGAAATAATGATAAAGGAACAGCAATTCCGTGATGACCTCTTCTACCGGCTTAATATCGTTCCGCTCGTTATTCCGCCTCTTGCCAAACGGCGAGAAGATATCCCACTCCTCGTACAGCACTTTTTAGAGAAATACAAAAGGAAATGTGAAAAGAGCGTTGTCAATATTTCTTCTGCAGCACTGCAGAATCTTGTCGAGTATGAATGGCCGGGTAATGTACGAGAGCTGGAGAATCTCATTGAACGCATGGTCATCATGAGTGAAAGCGATACTATTGATATTCAGTGTTTACCTGCATATATTCAGGGAAAGCGTGTGTGCTTCCATATTGCGACGCCCAGAACAAATGAAGAATTGAAACTTCATAAAAGGCAGATACGCTCGCAGGCAGTTGAGAAAATCGAAAAAGCGTTTCTTCTTGATGCCCTCAAGAGAAACGAATGGAACATAACCAAAGCAGCGCAGGAAGTTGGGATGAGACGACAGAACTTCCAGGCACTGATGCGGAAATATGCCATAAAGCAAGGGCAAAACTCCTAACCAGCCTCGTCACAGGCATATCCCAAGAGCAAATTTTTAGGTCCAGATAGTGCATACATTCTTTATGCATGCATATAATTGTCATTCCTGACCATTCAGTTCCAACTCGCGGTTTTTAGGGCTGATACTTTTGCAAGTGCATATATTTCGTATGCACCATTCACGCCACTTATGAGACAACTCGATTGAACAGAGACTGAGTACAGAATAAGTCATGCATTATCGGCACTTTATTCCTGATTACCAGCGCACCTCATTCTGGCATGTTTTTTGCTATCTAGTACTGTGGAGAAAAAGGAGAAACATGCCTGCCAATGTGGCGATAATGGATGATGACCAACCAAGTGTCGCAAGGATTATGAAGAGCTTGCAGCGGGATGGGTACGTTGTGGAGCGCATCAATAACCCGGAGAAGCTGATGCAGGAGGTGAATTCTGATCGGATTGATGTGCTTATTCTTAATGTCGAAGCCACGGGCAGACACCGGCGTGAGCTGCTGCCAATGATAAAGAGAGCGAACAGACTGCTGCCCATAATCGTTACTTCGAGTGATGACTCAATCGAACTCGCGACACGAGTAAGGGAACAGGGGGTTTTCTACTTTTCACTAAAGCCAATTGATATCGCGGAGATAAAGTTAGCTCTTAAAAATGCCTTGAATCGACGATACACGCGTCATCGTGAAAAAGTCAACAAGGTGCCCTGTAAAGATGATTCTATTCTCACACTCGCTGCAGCAAGTGCCATGCTCAACGTGAGCAAGGCGACTGTGAGCATGTATGCAAGGCGTGGGGAATTGCCCGCCAAGAAGATAGGACGAATGTGGTATTTCTCAAGAAGCCAGCTCCTTGAATGGTTCAAGCTCCACGCTACACAGCATCAGATAGATTTTGGAACGCTCATTCTTGAAACAATGGATGAAGGTGTCGCAATCCTCGATAGGAGTCTCAAAATCCAGAGTTGTAATACATCATACCTGACATCACATGATGTTTCGAGAGAGAATGTGATCGGTGAGTACTGCTACCGGGTTAGTCGTCGTTCACTCAAACCATGTGATGAATCTATATGTCCGGTGCGCCAGTGTTACAAAAAAAAGCAACCCGTGAAATGTATGCATGTCAATTTCGATAGCGATGGGAATGAACACTACTGTGACGTGATCGCGCTGCCTGTTAAGAACAAGCGCGGGCGTATCACGCAGGTGCTCGAAATAGTGCGTGACAACACAGAAATGTACAACACGACGAAACATCTGAATTGGATGATGGGTTTCTTTGTACACGAATGCAAAGGTACATTGGGTACCGCAATGATGGGTATTAGTGCTCTCACAAATGCACGGTTTGCTCGCACAATAGGTGTTCAGAAAAGGAACGAGATGCTCCTTAGCGCTCTGAGCAGCCTCAAATTGCTATACGACATGATTCGCAACTATATTATTTCCTACAAAGGTGAGCAGGGCACCTTGGTGTGTCAAACAAAGCAGTGTCATGTCGAGAAAGATATCATTGATGCAACAGTGCGTGAGTTTCATGCAATACTGAAACACAAGCATATGACTGTTAAGACGACTATTCAGGGAAAAAAGACAATGGACTGCGATCCTGATCTAATAAGAATTGCCCTCAGTAATCTGATAAACAATGCCATAAAATACGGTACTTCCAATACGGAAATTCAATGTGTGTACAGAACATCCAACGGCATGTGTGAACTCAGTGTTTTTAATGAGGGCATAGGAATTGATCAGGACAAGCTCGAGGACATTTTTGAGAAGTACGTACGATTTTCCACGGTCGGCATGAGTGGAACGGGTCTCGGTCTTCACGTCGTACGAATCATTGCGGAGCAGCATAAAGGGTCGGTACGGGCAGAATCAGGGTATGTCATTGATAATACTCCTGTTGTCTCTCACCGTTCAGACATGCGTCCAGGTGCGGAGAAGGCCGGGAATAAACGACCAAAAAGATTTGCTAGATTTGTGTTTGTGGTTCCCTCCGGCACACATCGCCGGAGAAAGGAGGTTCATCATGAGCAACAAGAAGAGAATTTTGCTCGTCGATGACGATAGGGATTTCCTAGAGGCAACAGGAATAGTGCTGGAGAAGAGCGGCTATGTTGTCACAACGTGTGCTTCGGCACAAGAGTGTCTGGATGCTCTGGACATAGCTAAACCTGACTTGATTGTCTGTGATGTCATGATGGAAACAGACCATTCGGGTTTTGATCTGTGCCGGCAGCTGAAACGCACTCCTGAAACCAAGGAGATTCCCATCCTCATGTTGACAGCGATTGACCAGAAGTATCCACTCCGCTTTGCCTCTGCAGCTGGCGATGAGCGCTGGCTACCGGTTGATGACTATGTTGACAAGCCGGTTGAGGCAGGTGTTTTGGTTGATCGTATCAAGAAGCTACTAAAGGTTTAGACATGGTGAGTGTCGATAGAATAGGTGCTGCTCTTGTCGTCGGTGGCGGGATTGGAGGTATCCAAGCTGCGCTTGACCTTGCTGACTCTGGGTTCAAGGTTTATCTTGTGGAACAGGCTCCAAGCGTTGGTGGGGTCATGGCCCAACTGGATAAGACATTCCCGACGAACGATTGTTCTATGTGCATTCTTGCGCCGAAACTTGTGAGTGTGGCACGCCATCCCAATATCACCGTTGTGACAAATGCGGAGATCACAGACGTGGCTGGCGAATCAGGCAATTACATTGTTACCATAAAGAAAAATCCGCGCTACGTCGATGAAGAAAAATGCACAGGATGCGGTTTATGCATGCAGAACTGTCCGGTTCGCCAAGCCATATATGTTGATCATACTCCGGTAGAAATAGCGCTGAGTGAGTCGGAGCAGCACAGGATCGAGGCAATAGTCAAGGAATATCGCGGTAAGAGAGGCAGTCTGATGCCGGTACTGCAAAGGATAAATCACGACTACAACTACCTACCCGTGGAGTTGCTTAAGTTTGTTTCTCGAGAACTCAACATACCTTTGAGTCTGATCTACAATGTTGCTACATTCTACAAGGCCTTCAGTTTGACTGAACGGGGCAAACACGTCATCAAGGTATGTCAGGGCACTGCCTGCCATGTGCGTGGTGCAAAGCGCGTTCTCGAAGAGTTTGAGCGTATATTGGGTATACCCTCAGGACATAATACTGATGATATGCTTTTCACATTGGAAACAGTAAACTGTGTTGGCGCCTGTGCGCTCGCGCCAGTCGTTATGGTCGACAGTGAGTATTATGGTCACATGTCACCGGATAAGGTGGCGAAAGTGATCGATGAATATCACAAATCAAAAGAACAAGTATGAGGTATAAAGAATGACGAGTCCGGGGCAACGCAAGAGGTCAGTCACCCGAGCCGACACATATTGCATAAGTGTGTGTGGCGGTACTGGCTGTCACGCATATCATTGTGAGAAGGTGAGCAACGCATTCATTGAGGAAGTAAGAAAGAGAAACGTGCAGGACACGATTGAAATAAAAACAACAGGCTGTCACGGGTTCTGTGAACGAGGACCTATTGTTGTCATTTTTCCTGAAGGCATTTTCTATCAACGTGTTACGCCCGAAGATGTTGGTGAGATAATCGATGGCTTGCTGAACGGAAAAAAGATTGTCGAACGTTTGCTGTACGTTGACCCAGTTACCGATGAACGCGCAGTTCATGTTGACGATGTCAGCTTTTATAAGAAACAACATCGACTCGTTCTCGGGAGCAATGGACGGATTGATCCAAGAAAGATCGAGGATTATGTGGCATTAGGTGGCTATCAGGCACTCAAGAAGGTGCTCACAGGCATGACGCCTGAACAGGTCATTGAGGAAATTACAAAGTCTGGGCTGCGCGGACGTGGCGGTGCAGGATTCCTGACCGGCAAAAAATGGGAGATCTGTCGCAAAGCTGCTGGAGCGCCAAAATACGTCGTGTGTAATGCGGACGAAGGTGATCCCGGAGCGTATATGGATAGGAGCGTTCTCGAAGGTAATCCCCACAGTGTGCTTGAAGGCATGATCATCGGCGCGTATGCGATTGGTGCCGCTGAAGGTATTGTGTATGTACGGACCGAATACCCGCTGGCAATTGAGAACTTAGGTATAGCAATAGATCACGCGCAACAGAACAACTACCTTGGTGAAAACATATTCGATTCAGGATTTGGCTTCACCGTGCGAATATGTCAGGGAGCCGGTGCTTTTGTTTGTGGTGAAGAGACTGCGCTCATTGCTTCAATCGAAGGCGAACGTTCTCCTGAGCCGCGAATGAGACCGCCCTTTCCTGCAGAGTCAGGCTTGTGGGGAAAACCAACAAATAACAACAATGTCGAGACATGGGCGAATGTGCCCCTCATTATTGACAAAGGCCATGCATGGTACGCACACATCGGTACAGAGAAAAGTAAGGGCACGAAAATTTTCTCCCTTGTTGGCAAGGTCAACAACACTGGGCTTGTCGAGGTGCCGATGGGGATCACGCTGCGTGAGATTATCTATGATATTGGCGGAGGCATACCCAATAACAAGAAATTCAAAGCAGTGCAGACCGGTGGCCCGTCAGGCGGCTGCATTCCAGTCACGTTGCTCGATCTCCCGGTCGATTATGAGAAACTGACTGAGGTTGGCTCAATGATGGGGTCTGGTGGCATGGTTGTCATGGATGAAGATACGTGTATGGTTGATGTTGCTCTCTATTTCTTGTCTTTTTTGAAAGATGAATCGTGTGGTAAGTGCGTTTCGTGCCGTGAAGGCACAGAACAAATGTATGAGATTGTGAAACGGATTACTGAAGGCAATGGTACTGAGGGTGATATTGGACTGCTGGAAAATCTTGGTCGTGTTGTTAAAACTGCATCACTCTGTGGATTAGGGCAGACGGCTGCTAACCCAGTTCTTTCAACGATGAGGTATTTCCGTGATGAATATAGCGCACATATCAAAGACAGGAAGTGTCCTGCCCTCGTCTGTAAGGCACTCATTTCCTATACTATTGATGCAGAATTGTGCCGCGGATGTACGATTTGCGCAAAGAAGTGCCCAACGGGCGCAATCCGAGGCGAACCGAAAAAAGTACATACCATTGATCAATCAAAATGCATAAAGTGCGGTATATGCATAACGAGTTGTCCTGAGAAGTTCGGCGCAATCAGGAAAGTATCACCGGTGGTCGTGTGAATAAAAGGAGAAAACGAAGCAAGGGAAACGTGAAGAAGGAGCTCGCGAGCAAAAAGAACATGGTTTCTCTAACCATTGATGGTCAGCCCATTACTGTCGAGCGAGGCACGAGTATCCTTGAGGCTGCACACCGACTGAATATAGACATACCAACCCTCTGCTACCACAAAGCACTCAGTTCTTACGGTGCGTGTCGCCTGTGTGTTGTTGAGATAGAGAAGAACGGCTGGAAGAAGATACAGAGTTCGTGCATTTATCCCGCAGAGGATGGGATAACCGTCCGAACGAAAACACCAGAACTACACAACATTCGAAGAACGATGATCCAATTGATGATGGCGCGTGCGCCCCATGCCGAGAAGGTCCAGGAAATGGCGCGCATGCTCGGCGTTGCTTCAACTCCTTTCGTCGAACGGGATGATGATTGTATACGCTGCGGTTTGTGCATTCGCATGTGTCGTGAGCGAATGGGGCGTGATATTATTGCTTTCACGCAACGTGGTGACAAACGTGAAATCGCACCTCCATTTGATGTCGCATCTGAGCAATGTATGGTCTGCGGGGCATGTTACTCAATCTGCCCGACGGCGTCAAAACGACTCAAGAAGCTCGGCACAAGACCAGAACGACCATTGCTTGACGAGTTTGATGAAGGCTTACGAACCCGTTCAGCCATACGCATTCCCTTTCCACAAGCCGTCCCGAATGTGGCGATCATTGATCGTGAGCACTGTGTGCATTTCAAGAATGATACATGCAAGATCTGCCAGGACCTTTGTGAAGCGAAGGCAATCGATTTTGAACAACACGAAGAAATATTGAGAGTACCAGTTGGTGCGATCGTGCTATCAGCTGGCTCGCATGTATACAACGGAAAAGAGAAACGGGAATTTGGAAATGGTCGCTTTGAAAACATTGTAACATCGATTGAGTTTGAGCGTATTCTTTCAGCCTCAGGGCCATTCAGTGGGCACATCGTACGACCGAGCGACAAAAAGGAACCGAAGCGCATCGCATTCATACAGTGCGTTGGCAGCCGTGACGATGAGTATGGATACTGCTCATCGGTTTGCTGTATGTATGCGACAAAAGAAGCGCTCATTGCGATGGAACATTCGCCAGGTCTTGAATGCACGATATTTTTTATGGATATGCGTGCGTTTGGCAAAGGTTTTGATGAATACTATGAAAAGGCAAAGAGGAGTGGTGTTCACTACATACGCTGCCGTCCCTCGTCCATAGACGAAGTATCATCCACAAAGGACTTGCTCGTTAAGTATTCCGGTGATGATGGTAAGATTCACTCACGTGAATTTGACATGATTATCCTCTCGTGTGGTTTGCACCCGCCGCGTGATATTCAGAAAACCGCACAGACATTCGGTATTGAACTCAATGAGGCCGGTTTCTGTAGCACTCCTGCGTTTGCACCGACCGCATCAAGTCGTCCAGGTATTTACGTTTCTGGACCGTGTGTTGAGCCAAAAGACATTCCTGAAACGGTCACACAAGCATCGTCTGCAGCTGCACAGGTTATGGAGCTGCTCGCACCGAAGAGGCACAGTCTGATTGAGAAAAAGGAGTTGCCTCCAGAAAGAGATGTGCGCGGCGAGGAACCGCGAGCAGGTGTTTTCATCTGCCACTGTGGCATCAATATCGGGGCGTATGTTGATGTCGCTGCAGTCGTTGAATATGCAAGGAAGCTCGACAGTGTTGTATATGTCGAGGATAACATGTATACCTGTTCGCAAGATAGTCAGAAGCGGATCATTGAGATGATACATAAGCATAAACTCAATCGTGTTATCGTTGCTTCATGTACACCGCGCACCCATGAGCCATTATTCCGCGAGACCGTTCGGGAGGCAGGATTGAATCCATACCTGTTCGAAATGGCGAACATACGTGACCAGTGTTCATGGATACACATGTCGACACCGCGCGAAGCAACAGAGAAAGCCAAGGAGCTCGTTAAGATGGCAGTTGCCAAAGCAGTGCTGCTGACGCCACTGAAACGCGTCGAAATAGACGTGACACAGAAAGCGCTCGTGATTGGTGGTGGCATTGCTGGGCTGGTCGCCAGTTTTTCCCTTGCCCAACAGGGTTTCGAAGTGGCGTTGGTGGAAAAGGAACCAGAGCTCGGCGGTCATGCGCGCAACATATATTACACGATTGAGGGTGATGATGTTCAACCATTCCTTACGAGAATGATTGATGAGGTACAGAGACATTCGCTTATTCGGGTGTTCACGAGCGCATCGATTGAGGCGGTACACGGATTTATCGGGAACTACGAGTCACACATTCGGTGCAAAGATGAAAAGCGTCATGTCTTTCAACATGGTGTCATTATCGTCGCAACCGGTGCCCAGGAGTATCAGCCAAGCGAGTATCAGTATGGTCATGATAGTCGTGTTATCACCCAGAAAGAGTTTGAGCATATGCTCATAGATGGCGATGAACGCATTAAAGACATCAAGTCAGTTGTCATGATTCAGTGTGTTGGGTCTCGAGAAAATGGTCATTTGTATTGTAGCAGACGTTGCTGCTCGCAGGCCATTAAGAATGCGTTGAAGCTCACCGAGTTGAATCAGCACGCCAGAGTGTTTGTGTTATACCGTGATGTGAGAACGTATGGTTTCAAAGAAAATTTCTACACGAAAGCACGTGAATCAGGGGTGATGTTCATTCGCTACGAAAGTGACCGAAAGCCTGTGTTGCATACAAACAACGGCACACTTTCCCTGCGAGTTCTTGAACCGGTATTGAAACAGGAGATCGACATCAACCCGGATTTTGTCGTTCTGTCAACTGGCATTGTGCCTGATCCTGATAATGCACATATTGCCAAAATGCTCAAGGTTCCGCTCAACAGTGATGGCTATTTCCTCGAAGCGCATGTGAAGTTGCGCCCTGTTGATTTTGCTACTGAAGGTATCTTCGTTGCAGGGCTCGCCCACAGTCCGAAGTTTATTGCTGAAACAATCACTCAAGCACGAGCAGCCGCTGCACGCGCAGCAACAATTCTGGCGAACGACAAATACTATGCTGAAGCAACGGTTGCACAGGTGAATGAGGAGATCTGTGTCGGTTGTGGGCTCTGTAGTAGCTTGTGTCCATACGAGGCGATTTCG
>DAOVBK010000282.1 GCA_030670605.1 Candidatus Stahliibacteriota bacterium | reverse complement strand
AATATGTATACTTGGAGGCTGGAAGCGGTGCTCAAAAACACGTACCCCTTGAAATGGTACGCGATGTAAAACTGACCATTACAATACCGCTCATTGTTGGTGGCGGGATCAGAACAGCGCAGGATGCCCAGAAAATTCTTGAGGTGGGAGCAGATTATGTGGTGCTCGGGAGTATTATTGAACAATCCAAAGAACAGTTCAAGGAAATAATGAGGAGCTTAGGATGAAGGTTTTGATCGTGGGAGGAGGCGGCAGGGAACATGCCCTTGCCTGGAGATTGAGCAGATCAAAGAAGGTGAAAAAGCTTTTTGCAGCACCGGGAAATCCGGGAATAACAGAAATCGGTACGTGTGTCGACATTCTCGCAACTGATATTCAAGGATTAGCTCGGTTCGCTGAAGAAAAGAAGATCGATCTCACCGTAGTTGGTCCGGAAGTTCCGCTCGCCCTTGGTATTGCAGATGAGTTTGAGAGACGGGGGTTGCGCATTTTTGGACCCAATAAGAATGCGAGTCGTATCGAAGCGGATAAGGCTTTTGCGCGCGATTTCATGCATCGATTTGGCATCCCCGCACCGAAATTCCAGATTTATGACACCATACATGCGGCACTCAAATACACAAAGACGATAAACAAATACCCCGTTGTCGTAAAAGCATCAGGGCTTGCCGGCGGTAAAGGTGCAATCATTGTCAACACGCGAAAGGAATATGAGAAGACCGTTGATGAACTCTTGGTTCAGCATCGCCTCGGTGAGGCTGGCAACACGATTGTTGTTGAGGAATTCTTGATCGGACAAGAATGTTCAGTATTCGTACTCACCGATGGCATAAGACTCACCTATCTCCCTTCGTCTCAGGACCATAAAAAGCTGCATGATCGCAACCGCGGTCCAAATACCGGTGGCATGGGTGCCTATGCACCGTATCCGACTAATCGCCGTGTCTCAAATATTATTGAGAATGTAATTATGCAACCAACCGTTCTTTCATTACGCGACCAAGGCATTGATTACAAGGGTGTTTTGTATGCAGGACTTATCCTCACGTCACTTGGTCCAAAGGTTCTCGAATACAATTGCCGTTTTGGCGATCCAGAAGCACAGGTGATTCTTCCCATTATTGATGGTGACTTGGTTGACGCGCTGTGTGCGGTTGCCGATGGTAAGCTTGGCGATATTGAGATAAAGGCAAAGAACCAGTGGTCTATTTGTGTTGTGCTCACATCCGGTGGCTACCCATTTGATTACCCGGTGGGTGAAGAGATTCAGTTGAAGGAAAAGCTTTCTGCCAAAACCCTCCTTTTCCAGGCAGGCACAAGAAAGGAAGATTCAAAACTCGTTACCGCGTCGGGCAGGGTACTCAATGTCGTATATACACACGAGAATCTTAAGATAGCAAAACAGAAGGTATATGAGGAGATCAAGAAAATCTATTTTAAGGGCATGTATTACCGGAAAGATATTGGCAATTCGGGCATGAAGAAAATGAAACGAAAGAGGCGCAGATGAAGATTTGGATTATCATGGGAAGCACATCAGATCGCGAGTTAATGGCGCACGCTGAGGATATACTGAAAAAAGAGAATGTCCCGTTCGAGACCTTTATCCATTCAGCGCACCGTGAGCCAGAAAAGATCCGTGATCTTGTTTCACGTGCAAAGGATGAAGAGGTTGTGGCGATTATTGCGGGTGCAGGTCTTGCCGCACATTTGCCAGGGTATGTCGCGTCACTCACTGATATTCCTGTTCTCGGTGTCCCCTTGCCTGCGTCAACATTGGGTGGTATTGATTCACTCCTTTCAATCGTGCAGATGCCATCCGGTGTACCGGTGGCAACGTTCGGTATTGGTAAGCACGGAGCAAAAAACGCTGCGCTATTTGCGAGCCGTCTGTACAAACGAGTAGCGAGCACCTCGCGTTGAATTGGTGCCATAATCACGCAGCCGACGGTCATACGCCGTTGACATGATTACCACAGCAAAAGATACTCCAGCATTCCTCAACACGCTCGTCACCACCATTACAAAAGGCGGTATCATTGCCATACCGACGGATACGGTATATGGCCTTGCGTGCGATGCAACAGTATTGAACGCGGTTGAACGCCTGCACAACCTGAAAGGGAGAAACGGGAAACAGTTTACCCTTTTTATGCAAAAGGGAAGTATAAAAGAGTATGCAATAGTTACGAAGCGAAAGGTCATCGAGTATTTTATGCCCGGTCCGATCACAGTCATTCTCAAAAAAAGAAAAACAGTACAGCTCCCCAGCATTGCCGATACAATCGGTATACGCATTCCCGACACTGATTTTGTGATGGCGCTGCTCAATAGTTTTGGTAAACCGCTGGCAGTCACGAGCGCAAACAAGACTGGTGCACCGCCGCTGACATCGGCTCGGGATATTGCCCGCGAATTCCCTGAGGTTGAGTTCATTGTTGATGCAGGGAAACTGCAGTCCGAACCGTCAACAGTTGTTGATTTGACGACAACACCGCCGGTCATCGTGAGAAAAGGTGCCGTCCCCATTATGGCGATCGAAAAGGTGTATGGCCATACGGTCATGCTCGATCATGGATTACAATTCAATGTTCTTTTTGTATGTAGTGGCAACTCCTGCCGTAGCCCCATGGCTGAAGGCATTTTTAGAACAATGATTGATG
>DAOVBK010000068.1 GCA_030670605.1 Candidatus Stahliibacteriota bacterium | reverse complement strand
CTGGAGCATATCGATCTTGCCGTTGAGAAGCGCCTTCCTCGTGAACTCACCGCGCTCAGCGAGTCTCGCGCCACTGTTCGTGAGGATTTTTATGATTCGCTCAACAATGAGCGGATTGC
Source organism: Candidatus Stahliibacteriota bacterium (assembly GCA_030670605.1). Taxonomy (GTDB): domain Bacteria; phylum Hydrothermota; class Tepidihabitantia; order SM23-42; family SM23-42; genus DAOVBK01. Next base: position 7,332 of record DAOVBK010000068.1, on the reverse strand, counting down.
CGTGACACGATATCTCGACAACATCCTCGCCTGTGTATGAGTGGGGTCTACAATAGAATGTTGCGACTACTTTGTCAATGACATCACCATCTGCTGGATCGATGATGTCGCCGTAATACGCTTTATGGCTTTCAATATGCTGTCCATGCTGCGTTGCAGTGAAAATCTTTTTTGCCAGCTCAATTGATTTTCCACCGCTTACTCGTATGACCGCAATACTCGAGTAACCAGCGGGAGTAGCACAGGCAACAATAGTATCATTCAGACTCATCGCTTGGTGCAATGATGACGTTCTTGCTTACTCCTTTGCCTATGGTGTAAACCTTTACTCCCTTAATCTCACTCAGTTTTGCTCCAACGATTTGTTGTTCTTTCTTGGTCAGAGGATCAAGTGCCATCTCTCTGCCAGTCTGTAGAACAATCCGGGCAATCGCTTCTGCCTTCTTCCTCAAGAAATTATTCCTGCGCATGCGGTAGCCGCCAACATCAACAAGGATTTTCAGGTTCGGATGAAACCGCTTCATCAAACGAGAAATGAGGTACTGCAATGCCCACAGTGTTTCTCCTTTTTTCCCGATAAGAATGGCATCAGTACGCTTCGTCTTGATATTGAGATACAGTCCTTTGTCATCTTTGGTGATGCTGATGTTTGGTTTGAAGCCACAACTGGCTAATATGAAGCTGGTCAGTTCGTGCAGATGATCACGGGCTTCTTTTACACTAACTTTCACGGTTGTTTCTTCCTCGGTTTGTGAGAGTACTTCATGAACAACCTCTTGTTTTCTCACCCGTAATTGTGCGATTCCGTTTGCGATGGCTTCGGTCAGGTCCTTGCCAGATGCTTCAACCGATTTCATTTCAGGCCTCCTCGTTTCGTCATAATATGCTCAATCACCGTCAAAATATTATACGTAAACCAATATAATTGTAGTCCAGATGGAAAATTCAAAAATATAAAGACCATAATAACAGGCATGAAAAGAACCATAAACCGCTGTCGCGGGTCAACCGTCGTGAGCAGCGATTGCACAAGCATGATGACACCCATGGCAATGGGTAATACGTAGTACGGATCTTTGAGTGACAAGTCAGTTATCCAAAAAATAAAGGATGCCTGTCTGAACTCGATTGAGGTTATGAGCGTCTGGTACAGTGCAAAGAAAATCGGCATCTGTATCACAAGTGGTAAACAGCCAGAAAATGGATTCACCTTGTAGGTTTTGTACAACTGCATCGTCTCCTGGTTCAGTCGCTGCGGGTCTTCCTTGTACCTTTTCTGGAGTTTTTTCATTTCCGGTTGAATCATCTGCATCTTGTGTTGGCTCGCAATCATCTGTCGCGAAAGCGGGAAGAATATCAGTTTAATCATTATCCCAAAGAGCATGATCGCAAAACCGTAATTGCCGATGAGCGAATAGAAGAAATTGAAGATGCGTAGGAAAAACCGTGAAATCGGACCGAGAATACCGCCCGATGTTATGCTCTCGTAGCCCCTATCATACTGAGCGAGCACCGAGTGCTTAACCGGCAGGAGCATAACCGACACGTTGAGCGTCTGCTTCGTCACGATCTCAGCTCCGTATTGGTTGCCACCTCCACGCATGTAGTAACACCCGAACGCCGCATGCTGCAGGTGACCGTCCCTTCCATGTCCGGCATTTGCCTGTTCCTTGGGTAGCTTGTAGAAATTGAGGCCATCAACACCCTGTATACTGTTCACGACCAAAACAAAATATTTGCTGCGCAGGGCAAACCAGTCGACTGTTCCTGCGTAACTGAATTCATCCTTGATTTTACCCGTTATTTTTTCAACCTTCTCGTTTCTTAGATACACGTTAAAATGCCGTAGGTCTTCATTTCTGTTTTTTTCTTCAGTAACACGAAGTCCAGACCGCAAACTGAGTACACGGTCCACTTCGTCTGCGGCATGCGAAGTCAATTGAAAACCGTCTGCATTGTTAAAATGGTAGACCTTTCGTATTGGCAGGTCATCAGACAGAAAAATGATAGAATCATGAGTGACCAACGCCTTGAAAAGGGGAACTACACCGCCAGCGTCAGTCGTCACAAAGAGATGTCTGTCCTCGGGCACAACATTAGCATCATAATCCTTTAGATAGAAGGACCGTACAGAACCGCCTGCTGACGAAAGCACAATTCTGAACTTTTCCCGGTCCACAACAAAGGAGTCTGCATCAAGCAGATGCGTTTCTTGCGTTGGCTCTGGTGTCGCAACAACTGTTTCTTCAGGAAGTGTGTCTGATACGACCGGCTCTGTTGTCTCAACCGGCTTTTTGCGGCTCATCAGGCTCCAGATGACGAGAATGCCGATTATCAACAGAAATGCGATTGCTGTTCTTGTTCGATCACTCACTAATACCTACCCTTTCCGGTCATTGTCATACATGTGGTCCTGCACGCGAGGTACAGGATCCCATCCTCCGTGCGACAGAGGGTTACAGCGCACAATGCGCCACACGCTCAAGGCAAACCCCTTGCATACGCCATGTTCTTTGAGCGCATCAATAGCATACTGCGAACAGGTCGGCTCGAACCGACACACACGCGGGAACAGTAGTCCAAGAGAACGTTGATAGAGATGAATGAAGAATATGAGGATGTGCCTCATCTCCCCTCCTCAAATTGCCTGAACACAGCAATCGCCTCATCAAAAGAGAGAGGACCATGGGCATAGAGTATAACCTTCAATCCCTCAAAACTAGCTCTATTCATTCGATATGCCTCCCTAAGAATTCTTTTTACTTTGTTCCGCTTAACCGCGCCGCCAACATGTTTGGAGGCAACAAAACCAGCCAATTGCTCGTCTGAAGGTAGAAATATGATTGTCAAACTGCCGCGGCGAAATCGTTTTCCCTCCGCAAAGAGCTTACGAAAATGCTGCGCACCTTTTAGTCTATCTTCTTTCGGTAATCCGCAGTAATTGACCGGATCACTTTTTTGTATACGTTTACGTCCTCGAAGAGCCAACTATAGCTTCGCCCCTACACAGCAAGCCGTTTTCGTCCCTTTTTCCGTCTTCGTTTTATTACATCACGCCCGTTCCGGGTCTTCATGCGACTCCGAAATCCGTGTTTTTTCTGTCTTTTTCGACGGCTTGGCTGGTATGTTCTTTTCATGCAGCAATTATATATAAGAATCGCAATTAGTCAACAGTGCTGGTGTATGAGGCTTTGTCTATCGTTCTTGGGCATCGCTGCTATAATCATTAGTCTGATTGTCCTATCGTCTCATTGTCTTATGGTCACACCAATGATTTGACCATCGGACTATACGAATATCCGACGATAAGACTAATAGGTGCAATTCCTTCTTGACGTAATTAAATAAATGTTTATACTCATGTTAGACCATGGCTACTCCACTGACCGATATTGTACGGCCCTTGATCAAATCGATCAAGGCGATCCAGATGTATGGCGCACAGCACCCCTCGTCCAAGAACTTTTATGAGCCACTGACGGCAAAACTGTCAGCATTCCTCAAAAAACGTCAAGAGCTGAGCTTCCAGGTAGAGCAGTTTACACTCATGTATGCAGGAAACGTCGTATATGAGGATTTTGAGAAGGACACGAGCCTTCCGTTCCGTCTCTTCAGAGACGGCATACGCAAGATCACCTTTTCTGAAGGTATGACTGAAGAGGAAATGATCGCTTTTCTGGGATGCGTCAGCAGGGCTTCACGGGACTATGATGTTGCCCTCGGTCTGTGGGAGGCTGATCTCATCCACATTACGTTCTATGTTATAGAAGAGGAGGAAGAGGAGCTACAGTATGCTACGCCTAAACAGACAATCTACAATGTTGATTATGATGCAAAGACAGAAGAAATCATACGCAGGGAACAAGTAGATATGCAAACACCGGTCGATGTTGAAGTGACACCGGAAGAAATTAATGTACTCAAGTCGGATGTGTTAAACGTGGAACGGTTCTCTGTCATTCCCACAGTAATAGCAACATTGATCAACTTTTTGAAAACAGAACAATCTCAAGAGATCATGGACAGTCTTACGGAACTCCTCGGACGGTGTGTCGATAACCGGGATTTCCTGAATGCACGGCGTATTGTTGACAAAGTCGAAGAGTATACCGGGATCAATACGATTGACAAGTTTGAAAATGAAACGACAATCATGGGTTTCACAGATTTGGTGAACATTGCGTCTGATGAGACCTTCAATGAGTTCATCGCCTTTATCGGGTTGTTCTCAAAAAAGTCGATACCGTTTTTCATCAAACTTATGGCACATGTTAAACGACCTGACCGGCTCTATGCACCCCGTAACAGAATTGCATACATTGCGCAAGATGATGTTGTACCAGTTTCGAATTTCCTCAACAGCAAAGATGTGCCGACCGTCATCAACGCAGTGGCTATTATAGGTCTTATGCGGACTAAGGATACGACCACCCTTTTAGAACCACTCATGCATCATGCACACCCAGATGTAAGAGCCGAAATCATCAGTGCATTCGAGAACAATGGAACGGGTCATCATATCGCACGTTTCCTCGATGACGTCAATCCGACCGTGCGCGTCAAGGCGCTGCAGGCGCTCACGCGGATAAGTTATCCGCAGCTGGTTGAGGAACTCATCCGACGGATCAAGAGTAAAGATTTTCGATCACTTGAATTTCCCGAGCAAAAGGAACACTTCTCCTGTCTCGTTGCGAACGGCAGCAAAGAAATTGCGAGAGAGTTAGAGAAAATACTTTGTAAGTGGGTACTGTTTGGCAGAAGACGATACCGGACAATGCGAGAACTTGCGGCGATGGCGCTCGCCTCAATGGACAATCCGGATTCGTTACAGATTCTTCAAAACGGACTCAAAAAAAGAAATAAACATATACGGCGCGCCTGCGCAAAGGCACTCAAACAAAAATGATTGCGACTGACAAATCTGGTGCGAACCTTGTATCACTTTTCTATGCATTGATAAAAGACTTACAGGTATATGACCTCAATAACGATGTCGTACAGAACGCTGCGAAACGGCTCATGTACTATGTCAATACGCTGCTCAATATGTACAACCACATCGAGCTCGTCCGGTACATGGATTACATTTTCTTCAATAAACAACGGCTACGATTCGAAATCGATGGTTATGCGAGTCTCCAGTTCATACATGATAAATTGAAAACCATCGGAGTAAAAACGCTTACGTTTCTTCCGGGAATTGACAAAGATGAAATAATCATCTTTGCCTCTGTCTTCAAAGAAGAACAAGATACATTTCAAAAGCATTTCGCATCGGGCACGTTCGACCATATCAACATAGAATTTGCAACCGAAGAAGATGAGATCCCTGATTTCCTGCGCGATGGCGAACACATCAAGCGAACCTATTTCCGGGCACTCAAGGTGACAAAGAATCTACTGCACAATCTCTGGACCAACCAGGCAGTTGATGTGAAGAGTTCACGACGCATTGTCTACAATCTCATCAACGCGCTGTCGCAGGATGAAATCGGTCTCATGGCGCTCACCGCGATCAAGGACTTTGATGAATACACGTACAACCATTCTCTCAATGTTGCTATTCTGTCGCTCGCTCTCGGTCAGCGCTTAGGTTTATCAAAAAAGGCGCTTGCCCGGCTCGGCACTGCGGGATTGTTGCACGATATCGGCAAGGTTGAGATCCCCAAGCAGTTGATCTACAAACCCGGTAAGCTCACCGAGGAAGAATGGGAAATCATCAAACACCATTCTGACTATGGCGTAACCGAAATTCTCAAGACGCGTGGTCTTGATGAGATAGGACTCGTCTCCATCACCGTTGCCTATCAACACCATTGGAACTTTGATGGGTCAGGGTATCCAGCGCATGAAGAGGACCAGAAGCCGACCCTGTTCGCCCGTATCGTCCGTATCTGCGATTCATATGACGCAATGACGACCTCCCGCGTGTATCAGCCTATCCCCTATCTTCCGCATATCGTCCTGAGGATTCTCTGGAAGCATCAGAATATCTTCTATGATCCGGTGCTCGTTAAGGCATTCATCCAGCTGTCCGGTATCTATCCAGTTGGCAGTTGTCTGGAACTCACGTCAGGTGAAGTCTGTCTTGTGATACGGCAGAACCAAGGGCACCTCGCACGACCGTTTGTGAAATTGGTACGTGACGCGCAGAAGAAAAAAACCGACGGCAGAATGATCGACCTATCAGTGGAGAAACACATCAAAATCGTAAAAGCGATTTACCCGCAAAAATTCCGGGTAGACGTTGCCACATACTTTGTGTAGACCGCTCGTGCTATTGACTAACTGTCTTACCTATATATAATAGCCCGTGCGGAGATTGATACTCGATAACCCTCAAACAGTCATTCAAGAACTAGAAAGAATCGGTGTCGACCGCGATGCCTATCCCCTGTTTGTTAACAAGGCACAATCTACTATTCTGAAATTCGATGACCTTTCCTGTGCTCAGGCGAATGTTCTGAAGCAGATCGCGCTTATCTGTGGTGCTGACGTAGCAATTCCCAAAACTGCATACCGCGGTAACGCGCGCAGAAAAATGCCCGCGATACTCTTTGCGAATCTTCGTGAAATCGAGAAAATGAAACAACGCATGGAAGAACAGCCCTGGATCAGCCCCCTGTCCCAACAGCTCGATGTTATGCTGCAGGACAAGACAGAGCCACATCTACGGCTTGGTAATAAGAACATCAGCTTCACGCGGACCTTTATCATGGGTGTTATAAACGTGACACCGGATTCCTTTTATAGCGGGAGCAGGTACTCGACAGAAGATACGGTGTTACAGATAGCATGTAGTATGGAAGAATACGGCGCAGACTTCATCGACATCGGTGCCGAGTCGTCTCGTCCTGGTTCAGACGCCGTCAGTGTGCGTGACGAAGTCAGGCGACTGAAAGCAATTCTACCGTCAGTCGCTAAGAAAGTGAATATCCCCATCTCTATTGACACACAGAAGGCAGCCGTTGCGAAGTTCGCGATCGATCACGGTGCAACAATCGTGAATGATATCTCAGGGTTGCGTTCTGACAAAAAGATGATGAGCATCGTCGCAAGACGCAAGGTTGCGGTTGTGCTCATGCACATAAAAGGAACACCGAAGACCATGCAGATAAAACCGCACTACGCAGATCTCATGGCTGAGATGCATGAGTACTTTGCAAAGAGAATGGATTGCGCCCTACAAAATGGAGTTGATGAAGAGCGCATCGTCATTGATCCCGGTCTTGGTTTTGGAAAACGGCTCGAAGACAATTATGAAATCATCAAACGCCTCAAGGAATTGACAATATTCAGGCGACCGATTCTTGTTGGTCATTCGCGTAAATC
>DAOVBK010000081.1 GCA_030670605.1 Candidatus Stahliibacteriota bacterium | reverse complement strand
GGAAGTTGTTATTTGTTCTGTCGGAAGTCAGTACCGTTGTTGCCGTTGGCATCCCCGAACTTGAACGCCTTCTCATTGAAGAGTTTCAAGCAGACATCAACAACCTCGGGTTCATACAGTATGTTTTTATTGTCTTCAATCTCCTCGAGGGTTGTTTTGATGCCGCGAGTCGGACGATAGGGACGGTGTGATAACATAGCCTCGACAACGTCTGCAACAGCGAGGATTTTTGCTTCGAGCATGATCTCTCCGTTTTTCAATCCCCGGGGATAACCAGAGCCATCGAGTCGTTCGTGATGCTGCACGATTATTTCAGCAACAGGCCACCTGAATTCGATGTTTTTCAATATTTTATATCCTACCTCAGGATGTGTTTTCAGGAGGGCAAACTCAGATTCAGTGAGATTTGTCGGTCTACTCAAGATTTCGGCAGGTACGCATATTTTCCCGATGTCATGAATGAGCGCTGCGATGTGCAAACCCTTGAGTTGATTCTCAGGTAAGTGCATTTCTTTGGCAATAGCCATCGCAAGAACAGCGACGCGCTGCTGGTGCCCGGCTGTATAGGGATCCCGCGTTTCGAGGATCTTTGCCATGGCACGCAAGGTATTTTCGATAGTCACCTCTAACTTGTACAGACTCTGCTTGAGTTCAGACTCTGCTCGCTTTCGTGGCGTGATATTACGTACGACGGCAAGGACTTCATTTTTGTTCAAAGGCACAATACGGGCTTCGTAGGAGAGCAAGCCATTGGGTGTTTTCATTTCATACTCGAGTGGCTGGGTCCGTCCCGTATCAAGTGCCTTGTTAATACGGTCGAGAATGAGATTGACATAGTCTTCTGGAAAGCCTGTTTCACGGATGTTCTTGCCGATGATTTCGCTGCGGGGGATAGCCAGGTAGACATCACGATCTGCCTTAAAATCGATATACGTGCCATCACGGGCGAGCACGAGCATCATGTCAGGGATTGCTTCGAGAATTGCCTGGTTGCGGGCAACGCTATCGCGTAACATTTGCTCAGTCCGTCTGCTTTCGATCGATAGTCCGATTTGACTAGACACGAATTCTAGAATTTCGAGCTCTGCTTCACCAAAGGCGTTTTCGTCCGTGTAGCTCTGCACGACAATCGCACCGATAACATCACCCCGCACCTTGAGGGGAACGCCGAGCCATAACTTTGCTGGTGCACCGATCATTTCTACCTCGCCGACCTTGATCATTCTATGAATATCGCGCCAGGTGGCGAGGAGCGGTCTGTCGTTTCGTATCACATAGGCAGTGGGCGTTTTCTTCGCAGGAAAACTATCGAAGTTTTCTTTTTCGTCGACAAAATAGGGGAGTGTTATCGTGTCTGTGTTTTTATCATAGAGTGCAACAGAGAAATTACGTGTATCAAGGACATTGCCCAACTCTTTGCGGATGAGGTTTATGAGCTCACTGAGGTCTTCGGTTGTGAGTACTGCTTGCGCGATCTGATATTGCAGCCGCTGGATTTCTTCAGCACGTTTTCGTTCGGTGATATCAATACTATGACCGAGAAAGGCTGCTTCGTTGTTGTACAGAATGGGATGGACACGCGACATGACGTGTGCGATTTCACCGTTCTTACGCCGGATCCTCAACGTGTACTCAATCGAGACATTTTCGCCTCGCTTGCGTGATTCTCCTCGTTGTTCAAGTACGTTTCGGTCTTCAGAAACGACGAGTTTGTTTGGGTCAAGGGCTAGCAGTTCTTCGCGGGAGTAGCCAGTTATTTCAGCAAAAGCACGGTTGACAAAGAGATAGCGTTTCTGTTTATCGCTGTAGATGTGAACACCGATCAACGCCTCTTCAGTGAGGATGCGGTAGCGCTCTGCGTTTTCGCCTCGCTCTGCTTCGGTCTGCTTCTGTTTGTCAATACTCTGCGCAGTGCCACTCGCACGCGCACTTATTTCTGCGATCTCGTCGATGAGCGATTTGTCTGTTTTAAGTTTTTGCGCCATCCACTAACCTCTTTTTTGGTATCATGTTCATACAAACACTTAAGTCTCAGTATTACCGATTTTCCGCAGCGTGGTGGTCTGTTTTTGTCTTGGATAAAAGGAAGACAGTGAGGCTTAAGCCTCCTTATTGCTCACGCTGCTACCTTCTCTACACGTAATTATAGACATATATCGTCGGTTGTCAAGTCCCCAGAAACGCCCATTGAGAAGGCTTGAAATCACATGTTTTTCTGGGTTTGGTTGTGAAGGCTGATGTGCATTTTGGCACGATATTTCATGCGTTCTTAGAGTATCTTGACACATGCACGAGAATCAGTAGACTAGGTTACGTAATTATGAAAGCGAGGATGTAGTATGAGAGTACTTCTAATAGCGTTGGGTGTTGTTTTCTTGATTTGGATACTATCCCTGCTCATACAACATTTCGACAAACGGAGAAGGGAAAGGGACATCCAGAAACGCCTCGAAGAGAAGAAAAAAGAAGCCGAAGAAAAAGAAAAAAGCCCGTTCCGGCGCTGAACCAGGGCTTTCGACAAACAACGATACCTCCTCTGGATTAGAAGGAGGAGAGAGAAAAGGAGGCGTAATGAGGAGGTAGCATAGCTGTTAGTCGGACTCTCCCCCTTCATTCTATCACACCTCTCCGAATATTAGACATCACATGTGCCGAGAAAGTTTACCGATGGTGGCTGTAGCTAGAGAAGTCAGGTTTTACGAGAATATTGCATAGGAGATGAACCTGGCTACAATTACTATAGCATCTATGATGAGGAGATTCTCATGTGTATAAAGCATATAATCTACGTTATTTCTATTCTGTTTGTTTGTACGTCATTCGTGCGGGCACAAGAACTAACCGGCAAACTTAAGGAACTCATGTATGCCGATGAACACACCAAACAGATTCAGCTCATAAATGATATCCTTGGATACAAACCAACAGCAGATAATATCATCAAGGCGATTAGAAACATAACATACAAACCGCATAAACCAGGTAAATTTGTTTGGGAGAATCTCTGTATTGATGATGTGAAACGTCGGTACTATGTGTATGTTCCATCCAGTTATAACCCTGAGATTGAAACGCCCCTTCTTGTGTATCTCCATGGTAGAGTTTTGAGGAGAGAACTCATTGAGGATTGGGAGATTGAAGAGTTTGAGCTGGTGACGCTGGCAGAGGAACGTGGATACCTTGTTCTATTTCCGCTTGGTCAATATGGTGCTTCGTGGTGGGATTCAGTTGGCATGACCAATGTGCTTCAACAAATCCGCAAAACCAAACAGGAGTTCAATATTGATGATGATCGTGTCTTTATGGCTGGTTTCTCTGACGGCGCTTCAGGTTCATTCAATTTTGCCATGTGCTATCCCACTGATTTCGCTGGATTTTTGCCTTTCAACGGTCATCCTGGCGCTGGTTCTGCTTTAGGTGGTATGCATACGTATTTTGTCAATCTTGCAAACCGTCCCGTGTATGTGATCAATACTGATGAGGACGAGCTCTTCCCAGCGGAGACAAAGATCATGCCGATGATGGAACTCGCAAACGAAGCTGGCGCCGATCTCCTGTACCGCATCTACACGGGCATCGGTCACGATTTTGATTACTTCGATACCGAGCTGCCGCTCATGGCGAAATTCATGGCGAGCCATCCGCGGTCACTGAATCCGCGTATCGTATGGGAGAGTGCTGATCCAGGGCGGCAATGCATGTGGTTATCCATTGATTCTATTACCGGTGAAGGACATGCTGACTGGTACAAAGATTACAATATGGAATTGATTGATGACCGTGTCGCTTTCGGGTTTATGTCTGATGATTATCACACGAGGTTGGATTACACAGCGATCGATACGGTTGCGTTCCTCGGTCTGTTTGAGGAGAGGCCGTTTCAGGGTCCGGGCGTGCGCATTGATAATGTTGTGGGAGACAGCACGCTCTGCGCGTTGACCGGACTCATTGCAGGAGATATCATTGTCAAACTAGATGATTTGCCGATGAATACGCTGGACGACGTGAAAACGTATAAACAAGGCAAGCAGCGTGGGGACAGTGTGTACATCGCAATACTGAGAGATGGAAAGGTGATGGAGTTCAATACGAAATTTCCAGATCCAACGACATTTGATTTGCATACGCGCAAAAAACCATCCGGGCGCATTGAAGGGTACTTCTGTGCAAACACGTTCACGTTACGGACGTCGCAGGTTGGCGCGTTCACCCTATACCTGCATCCTCACATGGTGCAATTTGACCAGAATGTCGTTGTCGAGGTAAATGGTCGCGTTGCATACAATCAGATAGTTGTTCCATCGCCCGGCTTTCTGTTGTATAATTTTGCACAGAACCGAGACCGTGAATTGTTTTTTGTGAATAAGATTCATATCAGGTTGTAGCCTACGATGTAAACAGCGGCATCCGAGACGTGCCGCTGTTCTAAAAGACAAGATATGAGATAGTATGCCAGCGGCACAGAGTAACGTTAGAACAATCCCGATTGATCAACCGTTCTTACGCGTGCTCGCTGAGTACATAGCAGACAAGCACAAAGCTTCTTTTCCTGATCTCTCACGCGTACTTATTATATTTCCCGCACAACGTAACAAACTATACGTACGCCGGTATCTGTTAGAAGCATGTAATGCGCCTGCGATGATTCCGCCGGCCATGATGACAGTCCGAGAACTCCTGGGCAGCATCTATGAAGCCGCCGGTGGCAGAACAGCGCTGACACTAAACGCTATTGAGCGAAGTTTTTTTCTAAAAAAGGTCATTGATGCGCATACGATCGAATTCTGGCACGATTTGCCGTTCTTGCGATTTGTCAGCATTGGCGACCGGTTGCTCACATTCTTTGATGAACTGGCGCAGGAACACGTAACCATTGATAAGATCGAAAAGACGGTGCAGGCTGGTCACTATCCAGAAAAGTACGTTGCCGATGAACTTCCCATCATGAAGCAAATCTATCAGGCATACCGGGACAGGTTGAGAGAAAAGAAGTACTGCGACGCCATCGACACATATACAACGGTGTATGAGCAGTTCGATCCAGAGCAATTCAAAGAATACACTCACATTGTCATTGCCGGTCTTATTGCGCCAACCGTTGTCGAGACGGCGGTTATCAGCAAAATGCTGGAATCCCTGCCAGCCGAGCTCATTCTGCACTCTGATCATACCGCAATCACCAAACCGTTACACACAGACCATCCATTGTATGCCCATAGCAGGCTCATGCAGGCACTTGCAATCAAAAAGGTCAGTGCGATATACAAAGGTCCTCGGCACGATCCAGCGTTTATTCATACACGGCGACTGGAGAGCGTATCACAACAAACACTGTATTTGAAGGAGTGTTTGTCATCAGCGCTCACCCGCTATGACCCGAGTCGAATCGCGGTCATTCTGACCGATGAAACCATTGTCTACACAATCACCGAGACACTCAGGACGTCGTGGATAGACTACAACCTTTCTGCAGGGCTCATGCTTGCACAATCTATACTGTTCTGTTTTCTCCAGCTCTTGAGAGACGTGGCAGCGAGTAATTGCCACTACCGCGAGTTATTTGCCTTTCTGCGACATCCTCTTGTTAGAAATGCCGTTATTAATGGTACGCCGCTTCGAAAGCATATCTATGATCTCGAAAGAATGATGGTCAAACAGAAGGATAACTACTTCAGCGCAGAGGAGTATCAAAAGGATTTTGCTGAATTGAGCAGTTTCATTAACGAGTGTGTTAGTACTATTCAGGAGCAACGTGCCTTTAGTGAATATCTGTATAGGATAACGGATTTGCTGAATCGTGTGCTTGAGTACAACAAGGATATTCTAACCACAAAACGACCGGACATTAAGGTCCTTACCGAGAAGTTGAACACGCTTGCCCAACTACGTATCGATGAAAAACATGGGAGCGGAGTTGACATGCTCGATTTTGCACTTTCCCTCATGAAACCTGCGCGCTTCACGTCATATGGCGACCCCATGAAAGGAGTGCAGGTCATTGGTGTGCTCGAGGCTCGTAACCTCGATTTTGATTGTGTCATCCTTTCATCAATGAACGAGGGCATTTTCCCCACGCGGAGTGAAAAAGATTTGTTCATTAATCAATCTGTCCGCAAGGAGGTAGGGCTCCCGTATGACAAGGAACGGGAAAATCTTTTTTACTACTATTTTACTGAACTCACTAACGGCAAGAAAGAAGTGTATCTTTCATATATCGAGGAAGAAACGCGCGACGTGCGCTCGCGCTTCATCGACTTCCTCATCGACCAGGGCAAAACGGTCGTTGATGAGACGAAATTGCGACTGGAGAATACAGTGCTCGAACATCCACGGCGGGAAGTCACAAAAGATGCACAGGTGTTCAACCGCCTACGAGCGATAGTATCAGGCAAGGGGCTAAGTCCGACGCACCTGCGGGATTACCGACAGTGTTCATACCGTTTCTATCTCAAGTATATTCTTCGCATACAGGAGCCTGAGGATATCGTCGAAGAGCCAGGCGCCCGTGAGTGGGGGAACGCAATGCACCGGGCTCTGCACTATTTTTACAAGTATGATGTGCAACAGGGATACACTGAAGAAGACATGGGCAACGCACGAGCGCTCCTTGATAAACGATTAGTCACTGCGATTAGAAACGAAATTGCGCGTGTACCGAAGAAGGTCATCGAGTTCGATATAGAACTGTATAGGCGGCGAATGGAGCACGTCCTCCGGTCTGACGCACAGCGCTTCAACGACGGATTTCGGGTCATTACTGAAAGGCTTGAGAAATATGTGAACGGCGATGTGATGATTGGTGATATGCACGTGAAGCTCTTCGGCCGCGCTGACCGTGTCGATGAAAAAGATAATATGTGTTACGTTATCGACTACAAATCAAAAGTCCCTGCGAAGAAGAACTATACTGTCGGGCCTGATTTTCAGGAATTCCAGCTGCCGTTGTATGCGCTGATGATGACCAGCGGAACACATGATAGAATTGGTGGTCTTGTTTACTACGATTTGTCTAGAGTCGTACGCCTC